>JAJFMO010000120.1 GCA_020697475.1 Paenibacillaceae bacterium
CTTGGGCTAATTAAATTTTGCTGGATAGGCGAAAAAGGTCAAATTGTATGTGAAAAATCGCAAGATTCATATGCAAGCCAACGTGGTTCCACGTAGAGAACAGGCTAGCGGCAAATGAAGAGCAAATGTACCCTTCATTTGCCGCCAAATGGGGCATTTTAGCATTTCAAGCGCAAAAGTGCACTTGATTGACGGAGTTGGCCGAAGCCTCACTGTTTCAAGTGCACTTTTGCATCTCAATATGCAGAATCAGCCAATTTCATGAAATTCAAGTGTACTTTTACCCTTGAATCGCAAACGTTGACTCGCAACCACCGGTTCAATGAATAATAAAGCGAGTCAAAAACGATTACTCGAACAGGTCGGTTACCGCGCCTTTGGCTGCGGACGAGACGAGACGAGCGTACTTGCCGAGAGCTCCTCTTGTTTGTTTGTACGGCGGCTTCTTCCATGCTTTCGCCCGCGCATCCAATTCCGCCATCGCATCGATCTTGACGATGTCCCCGGTCTTCAGCAGCGCGATCGGGCCGCCGACTTGCGCTTCCGGCGCTACGTGACCGATGACGAAACCGTGCGAGCCGCCGGAAAATCGCCCGTCGGTTATGAGCGCCACTTCGCCGCCCAATCCAAGGCCTACGATCAGCGCGGTCACCGACAGCATCTCCGGCATGCCGGGGCCGCCCTTGGGCCCGCAATAGCGGATGACGAGCACATCACCTTTGACGATTTCGCCGTTCTCAATCGCTTTCGTAGCTTCATCCTCGCTGTCGTACACTTTGGCCGGGCCGCTGAAGTTCGTCTTACCGATGCCCGACAGCTTGGCAATCGCCCCTTCCGGCGCGAGGTTGCCCTTCAGCACGACAAGCGGGCCGTTCGGTTTCAGCGGCTGGTCGAACGGGCGAATCACTTGTTGGCCTTCTTGCAACGGGTCGGCTTTGCCCAAATTATCGGCGAGCGTCTTGCCGGTGACAGTCAAGCAGTCGCCGTGCAGCAAACCTTGCTCCAGCAGCAGCTTCATGACGGCTTGCACGCCGCCGACGTCGTTCAAGTCTTGCATCACGTATTTGCCGCTCGGCTTCAAGTCGGCCAGATGCGGCACCTTGCGGCGGATCGCTTCAAAATCGTCGTACGTCAAATCGACGTCGACCGAATGCGCCATCGCGATCAGGTGCAGGAACGCATTGGTCGAGCCGCCGAGCGCCATGACTACGGTGATCGCGTTCTCGAACGCTTGCTTGGTCATGATGTCGCGCGGGGCAATGCCTTGGGCGAGCAGCTGGATGACTTGCTTGCCAGCGCGCTCGCATTCTTCGGCTTTCTCGCTGGCGATGGCCGGTATCGAGGCCGAACCGGGCAAACTCATGCCGAGCGCCTCAACGGCGGCAGCCATCGTGTTTGCGGTGTACATGCCGCCGCAAGAGCCGGGGCCGGGGCAGACGCTGCACTCCACGCGATGCAGCTGATCGTCGCTCATCCGGCCGTCATGATATTGCCCGACCGCTTCGAACGCGCTGACGATATCGACGTCCTTACCGTCCAGGCGGCCCGGCTGAATCGTGCCGCCGTATACATAGACGGCGGGCAAATTCATCCGGCCGATCGCCATCAGGCAGGCCGGAGTGTTCTTGTCGCATCCTCCGATGGCGACCAGCCCGTCAAACCGCTCCGCGCCGGTGACGATCTCGATCGAATCGGCGATCGCTTCGCGGCTCGGCAGCGAGAACGTCATGCCGGCGTGGCCCATCGCGATCCCGTCTGAGACGGTGATCGTGTTGAAAATAAGCGGCGCGCCGCCACCTTCCTGCGCGCCCTTCTTGGCGTGGACAGCCAGGTTGTCGATGTGCATATTGCACGGCGTTACCTCGCTCCACGTGCTGGCGATGCCGATCATCGGCTTCTTGAAGTCGTCGTCCGTGAATCCGACGGCTCTCAGCATCGCGCGGTTGGGCACGCGGTTGACACCTTCGCTGATATCAGTGCTGCGTATGCGCAAATCTTTCTTGTTATCCGAGGCCATGAGTAAAGCACTCCCTTTACTTATAAATTGGCGTACAGTTCGTTCATTGGGCGGATGATATTTTGGCGCATCGTCTCGGCGGCAAGAGTCGCGTCATGCGCGCGCAGGGCGACGATTAAAGCTTCGTGCTCGTCAGCGGAAGCGAGCGTCGATGTGCCGGGTTGCTTCAGGAACACGTACTTAAAGCGGCGAATATGGATCTGCAACGAAGCACTGAAGTTGGCGATATACGGATTGTCCGCAATGTCGATGATCAGACTGTGAAACTGCTCGTCCAACTCCATCGCCTGATACGGCTGGCCGCTCTCGATGGCGAAGCGGAAAGCGGTGTTCAAGTCGTTAAGCTTTGCCGTTTGCTCCGACTCAATCACCTTGGCGGCTTGCTCGGCAGCCAAACAATGGAGCGCTGCGAGCGTCGGATACATTTTCAGAATATCGTCCTTCTCCACTCCTCTCACTCGCGTCTCTTTCCCCGGCTGCATCATAACCAATCCTTGCATCTCCAGCAGCTGCAGCGCTTCGCGGATCGGCGTGCGGCTGACGGACAACGTCTCCGCCAGTTCGGCGTCAATCAGCTTCTCGCCGGGGTGCAACGTGCCGTCGATAATCCAATGTTGAATTTGCGTGAACGCCCGCTCTTTCGCAGAAAGGCGTACCGGAGCGCTAAAATTTGTGGGCACAGGCACAGGTGCGATCATCCTCCATATCGGTGATATATGCAATATATCGCATACAATTGAGGAATGCAATATAGAAAATGCGGCATCGGGGAGCAATTGACCTAGTTTGGACGAATGGAACAAAATTGATTCCCCGCTTTAGCCACGATGTCAATAAGCTGATTCGTACGTAAATAAAGAGAGCCTTTTTATAAAAAAGCTCTCTTTTTGACAATTTCTTATGTTTATTCAGAGATCAGTTCAATCTTCGACTGAATGTCCGATTGTAAAAAAGCTTTAACTTCCTCGTTCCCAGTCAACTGAAGAAGCAACGGTTCCGCTTCATTGCTTGCAATGATTGTAAACGTGAAGAACGGACAGCATATCCGCTCCATACTCACCCATTCGTTCACTAGCCGGAGCGTTTCCGAGTCTCCCGGAAATTGATGTTGGTACCCGTTCTCAAGCTCCGCGACTCCGAGTCTTCTTGCTTCAAGTTTTCCCCAAATGCTCTTGTACTCTACCCTTTGCTTTTTCGAAAAAACTGTATGGCGGCAAGCGACGGGTATCTCTTTACTCACGCTGCTCATCCCCTTTACATCCCTGGTTGACGCATGCCGAACCTTCCCCGATCAAAGGCAATACGCAGCATAGAGCGCATGCTCCTAAAATCCCGAAGCCCGCAAACCAATCGTTTCTTTTCATTTACTCACCTTCCATTTCAAGTTATGATTGAAGTATAAAACTTAAAGCTGACTTTAAGTCAAGAGGGCGAATATATGAATGAACTTAGCATTGGTCAACTCGCGACAAGAGCGAAATTAAACGCATCGACGCTTCGTTATTACGAATCGATTGGGCTGCTTCCTGCTCCAGAACGCAAAAACGGTCAACGCCGTTATGATGAAGGGCTGCTTGACCGCATTAATTTTATTAAAATTGCACAGCAGACTGGCTTTAGCATTCAAGAAATCAGTGTTTTACTTGAGGGCTTTGAAGCAGGCGATTCGCTCTCCGAACGTTGGGAACAAATGGCGAAGCAAAAACGCGCTGAACTTGAAGAGCGAAAGAAACAGCTGAATTCGATGATCCAAATATTAGACAGCGGTTTAAGCTGCCGGTGCCTTACCTGGTCGGAATGCAAACAAAAAATTGAGAATATCGGATCTTGTTAATGTAAATGGCCTCCGCTCATCTTGCACAGCAAAGAATTATCGTGCTTATGGCTCAGATCCTCAAGCTGCAGCGTTACGTGACCGATTCCCAATCCTTTTATTTTCATCTCGAGAGTTTGCAGAATACCCTGGCTTTCCTCAAATGAAATCCCGCTGCTCAGCACGATGTGGCATGACAAGGCATTCTTTCCGCTGGTGATGCACCAGACGTGAAGATCGTGTACGGAGATTACGCCATCAACCGCATGCATGGCTTCCACAGCTCTTGCCGTGTTGATACTATTGGGAGTGGCTTCCATTAGAATATCGAACGTCTGTTTACAAATTTTCCAAGCTCCATAACCGACAAGCAGGGCAATTCCAACGCTGAGGATTGGATCCACGATCGTCCAACCTGTAAATACGATAATGAGTCCGGCGATGATGACGCCTACCGATGCCCCAAGATCCCCAATTACATGAAGCAGCGCGGCTTTGACGTTGAGATTTTCGCTGTCCCCACGCAAAGCGAAAATGATGACAAGATTAACGACTACGCCAATGCCGGCGCCTACAAACATTCCCCAACTCGATACTTCCTCGGGATGGATAATTCGGCCAACCGCAGACCATAAGATCCATAACGTAATGGCAATTAAGGTTAGGCCGTTCACAGCGGCGGCAAGTATACCCGCTCTTTCGTATCCGAACGTCATTTTTTGATTCGCATTTTTTTTCGCTTGTTCAATCGCAAACCAGGCAAGGCCGATTGCCGCCACATCAGTCGCCATATGCCAAGCATCCGCCAACAAGGCCAGACTGTTGGACAGGAAACCAAATATGAGTTCTGCAGCCAAGATAATGATGGCAAGGAAGAAAGCTTGTTTCATCTTATTCGCCGGAGCATGCGTGTGAAAAATATCGCTGTGGCCATGAGGGTGATCATGAGCGTGATTGTGATGGTGTTCGTGGTTGTGATGGTGTTCATTCCCATGATGGTGATGATCGTGGTCGTGCTCGTGATGTTGTTTCTTCGACATAAAGCTGTTCCTCCCAATCCCCAATGCAGCTATTATAAATAATATATGAATATATGTACATATGTGAATTGAGAAAGGCGTTTTGCAATATTGTCTACCTTAACTTTGCCGAACTAACGGCCGATGCTTACGATACCAATAAAAAAGGCCGGCCCTTAGAGCATTGTCGAACGCTATGCTTGCCCATACTGCAGGGAGACCGAATCCCAACCGCCAGCCGAATACATACACTCCCAACGTACGGACCACCCAAATGCCGATCGTGGTGACGATCATCGGATAAGTGCTGTTCCCACCGGCTTGTATGGCCGAAGTGTCAATTAATACCGCCGCAAGGAACGGCTGGGAAATCGTATCGATCGCCAAAACGATAAACAACAAGTGCAAAACTTGCGTATCGTGGGTAAACAAGTGACCGACCCACGGGGACAAACCAAAAATCATCGCAGTAACCAGTGTCATCGAAATCGACGCTTGGATATAGCCCCAACGCCGATAAGCTTGAATGTCAGACACATTATTATTCCCAATAGCTTGTCCGATCGTCACGGTGGCTGCCGTCGCAAATCCGGCGCCGATCGTCGATGCGAACACCGTCAATGTCCCGGCAATGTTATGTGCAGCGTACACTTCGATTCCCATACGGACGATGAGACCAAAGTAAATGACCTGGCCGAGGCGCATCGATAACCGCTCCAAGGAAGCCGGAACCGCAAACTTGATCATGTCTTTCAGCAGCGGCCTCTGTAAGGCAAAGTCTTCCCGTTGCAACGAGATATACGCGATTTGACGCGATTTCATCCAAAGTCTTACTAAAGCGTAAAGCCGAGCCGACACCATCGCCACAGCGGCCCCTTCCAGTCCACACCCATCGAACGAACCGATTCCGAAAATGAGCACATAGTCGAGAAGAACGTGCAGGACATTCATTTCCAATCCGATCCGCAATGGAGTTTTCGTATCCCCCGTAGCCCGAAATGCGGCGGACTGTGCGGAGAACAGCGCAATAAGCGGTGAAATGCCAAGTGCGATATAAAAATACGGAAGGGCCGCGAGCTCCAGATCCCCATGTGCGCCCATTAAATGCAATAACGGAGACGCGAAGGAAACAGAAATCACCGAAAAGACCAAGCCGACCAGAAAAGCCAAAATAAATCCATGAGCCGCAACGGCACGTCCGCGATCTGAATTTTTCGAACCGAAAGCACGGGAAAGATAGACGGAAATCGCTGCGGATACCGCTGTAAAAATACCGATATAAGTCATACTGTAAATATTCGTGACCCCCACCGCATCGATCGCGGTCAAACCGAGTTTGGCCACGAAAAACGAATCGACGACACCCAGCAAATTTTGCAAATAAGCCTCCCCAATGGCAGGCCACGCAATTGAAAATATACGTTGGGCAAGCTGCGGAAATCGGAACAAAAACTTCACCTTCCTCGGATATGCCACTTGTCGCAATGATCCAATACCGAAGTACCATCTGCATCATTATACCACCTGCAGGAAGATCTGTGGCAGTACCCAACCCTCCCTTTCAACCACCTAACCGCAACTTCCATGCTCAATCTTTCGTTAAAGCTTTGAAATGGATTAGAGGGAGAGAGAAGAGATTGAGAAGCAACCAACGAAAGCTGACAATGACCGTGCTATGCCTTGCGCTTGCCCTGCCGTGGTCGGCTGGAAATAAGGCGGAAGCGCAAGAAATCGGCGATGCGATCGAACCGGTGCTCGCTACGGATATTCAAGCTTATGTCAACGATCAACCGATTCCTTCGATGAATGTGATGGGCTTTACGGCGGTTGCCGCAGAGGATCTGCGCCGCTACGGCTTCGAAGTCGCTTGGATCCCCCAGGAGCATCGACTAGAGATTCAGTCCTGCACCGACAAGCCGATGGAGCCTCTGCCTGTTGCACAAACGACGGAAGCGCCCGGTACCAAATTCAGCGACGTTTTGTATACGGATATCGAAACTTTTTACGACCATACGAAAATTTCGTCTTACAACATTGGGGGAAGAACGGCGGTTCTGCTCAACGATTTGGAGCCGTTCGGCCAGGTAGTCTGGTCGGAGAACGAGCGGGAGCTTCGCTTTACTGCAGCGCCAGCTGCAGAGGAAGGGGCGGAGGCGGATCGCCCGGAACAGTCGCCGCTCATCTTGCGGCAATCCGAATCCGTTACTATCGAAGGGATTGCGTTCGGGGATGAGGAGATCCGATATGAGGATGAGGTCGTGGGAAAAATCGTGAACGACAGGCCTCTAATTTCAGTCACGTGGATGGCGGAACAGTTCGGTTACACGATGGAGAAGTCCACGGACGGTTATTACGTCTATATCGGCAGCTACGGTTTTGTCATTCATCCCGGGGAGCAGACGATTGAACGTTTCTGGTTCGGCGCTCCGGCGGGGGACAATGAACTGTATCTGACACCGATCGAGAGTGACGGCGGCGATCTGTTGGCTTACGAGACGGATCTCAAGCGCTTGTTCGGTTACTATTCAGTGTGGGAGCCGGAAAGCCGAACGCTGAATATCGACTACCGCAGGTATTGGGTAGAGGACTATGGACTTCCGGACCGATTGGATCAGTACTTCTATTCCGTAACGCTTGACAGTTACATTTCGGGCATCGGTGCGGAACCTTCGGTGTGGGTGAAGAACCGAATCAATGGAGGACGAACGATCTCAGGGGGAAGTTCAGGCGGATCTGTCCCGGACTCGGGCGACAACGAACCGAACTACCGGGTGAAATCCGGCGTTGCGGTCGACTTCGGCCATAACGATCTGGAAGTGATGGTCGCCATAGACTGGCGAATTTTGTTTTACAAAGCTATCTCCACCGATTTGTCGCTGGAACAGGTAGGGGCGATCGTGGACTACAGCAGACAACCTTTCGGTTTCGGCGACTATACGTTGCTGAAAAGTATAACCCCTGAGCGGGCATATTATCGGACGACGTCCGATACGTTTGAAGCGGCCGGGGCGATCTCCAGCGCGGTTGGAGGAGGGCTTACATTTCAGGTCGAGGTGCAAGACGGGGATACGTACCGCGCCGTTTCGGAACAAGTCGTTCCGTTCGATCAGGATCGGTTCGGGGCGAAGCTCACGCTGCCGGACGAGCCCGGGTTGTACCGGATCACGGCGATCAGCCTGGTGACGCATCCGCGTGGTACGTCGACTGCAGTCGTGGCTAAGTGGTATGTAGAGAAAGTCAAAGATTGAAACCGAACTCTGTGATTCGAGCGCTACGGCGACGATGAACGGCGATGCTGCCGCTCGACGTCGCCATTTGCTTTTTTCCTCAGCCCCGGTTGCCCCGGGAGGTCACGCCAGAATGCGCTGGAAAAACCAGAAAGCCGCAATCAACAGGATGCAAGCCGACGCGCCACGAAAAAACATTCGGTACATTCGCGGGTTCTTTTGCATTTTCAGCAATATCGGCAGCACGATGGCCACGACGGTCAATTGCCCAAGTTCAATACCTACGTTGAAGGAGACGAGCGATGTGACCATATTTTTTGTATCGAAACCGATCTCGCCGATCGCCCGAGCGAAGCCGAGACCGTGAATGAGCCCGAAGCAGAATGTGACAAGCCAGCGCCATTTGGACGACTTGACGTAAAAGTTTTCGATTGCCACATAGCAAATCGTCAGAGCGATCCCGGCCTCCACCCACTTCGGATACAGTGGCACAAACCCCAGCGCTGCCAACGTCAAGGTGATGCTATGCGCGATGGTAAAGGCGGTGACGATCTTCAGCACTTCCTTGAACCGATCGGCGATGATGATCAGCGAGAACAGAAACAGCAGATGGTCGTACCCGGTAATGATATGTTCCAAACCTAAGTTCAAATAGCGAAAAATAATCGATAAAATATCCACGAAGCCCAACTCCTTTCCAGCAAACCAGCCAATTTGCGTTTCCTTTAACGGCCCGCGATCCACGGGGACTGGT
>JAJFMO010000121.1 GCA_020697475.1 Paenibacillaceae bacterium
TGAGTCAACTGACCCTTCTTAAACCTTACACCTCAGCGCCATTGCCAGCGGCAAGCAGCGATTTGGCGCAATATTCAATCACGTCGCTGCGCCGTACGATGCCGATGAACTTCTCCATATCGTCGATCACAGGTACGAAATTTTGATTTTTAATGAGCCCGATCAGCTGCTCCATGCTGGAATTAATGCTGACCGGCGTATTGGTCATGCGAAGCGGCACCTCGGCGAGCGAATGCCGATGGGCGTTCTCGAACGAGATGCCGTTGCGCCCTTTCAGAAACCACAGCAAATCTCCTTCGGTTACCGTCCCCACATATTTGCCGTCCTCGGATAATATCGGTACGGCCGTATATCGATGAAACTCCATTTTCTCCAGCGTTTGTCTTAATGTCGCCTGCTTGGTCAAGCACACGACGTCTTGCTTCGGGTACAGAAAGAAAGCTATATTCATTTGCGGCACTCCTTTGGTTGCTCCTCCACTTCTATTCTATCAGAAAGCCAAGCCCGATTATACCGCTCAAGAGATGGGAATCGCCGCAGAGTGCTCGACCGCCAAAGGAAATGTAACCATAAATCCGGTGCCGACATCCGGTGTGCTCTCGACTTCCATCACCCCGCCGTGATCTTGCACGATTTTCTGACAGATCGGAAGCCCTAGACCGGTTCCGTCCTCTTTAGACGTGTAGAACGGGTCGAATATTTTTGCCAATTCTTCACGAGAAATGCCTTTGCCGTTGTCCTTCACCAGAATCGAACAATGGGACCCCGAAGTGCTGATCTCGATTTGCAGCAAACCGTTGCGCTCCATCGCATCGAAAGCATTTTTCACCAGATTAAGCAGCAGTTGAATGAATTTGTCTTGATCCATCTTGATTGGTATCGGGGCTTGCGGGGGATCAAACTCGACGATATGCCCCAGGCGAATCGCCTCGGATTCCATCAGTGAGATGACTCTTCGGATACAGTCTTGAACGGGTTGAATTTTGAATTGGGAAGCGTGAGGTTTGGAAAATTGGAGGAATTCCACGGTCAGCTCGCTCATTCGCGAGATTTCGTCCATGATCAGCGGGTACCATTGTTCGACGCGATAGCCGTTCGCTTTGGACAACTGCATAAACCCTTTGATCGCGGTTAACGGGTTACGGATTTCATGAGCCATGCCCGAAGCCAGTTCACCGACGATCTTCAGCTTCTCCGCGCGGAAAATATTCTCTTCCTTCTTGAGCCAATGCACTCTTTTCATATCAAACAAATGTTTCTCCGCCGTCAAAATCAAATCGTCTTTCGTCGCTGCATCTTCGGGAAATGAAGCCATACCGTACGTGAACGGAATGCCGAGCAAGCTCGGAAGATCGTGATCCAACCGTTGGCACAACGCCTCCATCGTTACCTTCATTCGTTTCTTGTCCATTACGACCGCAAATTCGTCCCCACCGTACCGGGCGAAAATCAGCGATTCCGGGAACGATACTTTCAGCAGCCCCGCCATTTGCTTCAGAATCTGATCGCCTTCCTGAAACCCTTTGGCATCGTTCATCGATTTCAGATCGGTGCAATCGAGCAGCATCAACACAGTCGAAGTGCCTGACTCGATCAGATCGTTCATATTGCGATGGAACGCTTCGAAATTGAGCAAGTCGGTCAGCCTGTCGTGCGTGGCCAGATGTGTTTTCTCCCGATCCAGCAGCATATTCTGCCTTTTGGATAGTTGAATTTCCTTCATGATCAGGGCGATCGCCGTAAAAATAATCAAATAGAGCACGGTCATGAGATAGGTGTGTATAGAAGTGGGAGAGGAAAAAATGGTTATCGTTGAACATATAATCGCGCAAGCAACCAGCGTAGTATAGGAACGCAGTTTGTCATAGGTAGGGAGGAAATTTTCTCCAGTGATCGCAAGGTACAAGGGGATGCACCAGCCCGTGCCGACATCCCATGAGAATACGGCCAGACAAATCAATTGCCCGACAAGCCATACCCAATGAGTACCCAGCATACGGAAGACAATGATGCCGACCGCAGAGGTGGACAAAATCCAAATTTGATCGTCCGGGTTAATGTACACGGTAATGGCGGCGATGTAGATTGTCAGAACGGGAATAATGTACCGGAAGCTCAACGAAACCCCTCCCTAGCGGAAATGGCCGAAGAAGCGAACAGGCCATAGGCCATGCGTCAGGCAAAATTGTATATTTGGTCCTGGATCAGAAAAGTCATCAAGCCCGTCTTACCGATAAAATCCTCCATCTCGTCGTTATAATGCATCAAATACACGGCGCGCTGGATTTCATCTGGCAATGTAAGCAAGTTGTCCAGGGTAGCGTGAACCGTCTCGGGACCTATCAACTGGCAATCGTGCAACAAATATTTACACTGACGCTTGTAGAAGGCCATGTCAATCAAAGCGCGGTCGAACTGTACGTCGGCGCTGTAGAACAAATGATCGTTGACAAACAGCGAATAGCTGGGTTTGCCGGGGATATGCAGCGTCGGAATCACTTCGATTCGAAAGCCTTCGTTCAATTGAATCGGCGTATGATCCGGAATGGCTACGACGTGATAATAGCTTTCAAGGCTATTCAGTCCCTGTCCGGGATCCGACAATCCGCCCTTCAATGAATGTTCCCAGATCGGTTCGATGAGCGCCTCCGGCAAGTACAGGGTCGGCTTCTTGCGAAATACATATTTCATCTGCAGTGCGTATTCTTCCAAACCGCCAATATGGTCCGCATGCAAATGGGTGATCAAGACGCCGTGAAAATGGTCAAGAGGGATACCCAGCCTGTGAAGGGAGCGAGGGGCGGTCACTCCGCAATCGATGAGCAGGCGATATGAATTGCAAGTGACGATCGCACTGTTGTTGTCGTATTTTTTGCCGAACATGGTGCCTGTCCCTATCATTTGAATGCGGACGGTCATGTGATTCCTCCGGTTCATATGCTCTCTACCTAATGTAGCAGAAATCTTCGTTGGATAAAAGTAGAAGATAGTTATCACTCGATAAACGCAAGGATGAATAGATCAAAAGACCTATTTCGAAGCATGGCGTACTTTTTGCACCCTTTGCCGGAACGGTGAATACGATGGGGTATTCCATAATCGGAGAGGTGCTGATCCGTATGGCCAAAACTGTGAAGAAGTTCGCCGCTTCAAGTAAAAACCGCCATGAGTTCGACATGAAGGTCGTCACTTCGGACGTGTGTGAAGTATGCAAGCAACAATGCGCCAGAGGAATCCGCTATATGAGACATATGTCCGAACCGGGGGCATCGGGCAACGGTGTGCCGTGCATACTTACGAAAGGCAAGTGACGGTTTTGCTGAGTCGGTTGGACTGAGTAACCGTGAACGATTCAGGGCCGACTGCCGGCGATTCTCTGCGGATGGGTGTAAATATTCATCCTGTTGCCCCGGATGAAGCCGACGGCGGTCAAGCCCAGTTCTTCCGCCAGCTGCAAGGCGAGCTCGGTCGGCGCCGATTTGGACAGCAAGATGGAAGCGCCGATCTTTGCGGCTTTGAGCACGACTTCGGAGGAGAGGCGTCCGCTGAACGCGAGCACCGCCTCTTTCGTGTCGATCGACTCCATCAAGCAATATCCATGAACTTTATCGAGCGCATTATGTCGGCCAATATCGGTATATAAGCATTGCAGCGCATCTGCAAGAAAGAGGGCGGCGTTATGGACGCCACCGGTTTCCTGGTGGACAAGCGATCCGGACTGCAGGCGCTGCATGTAGTCGAAGCATAGCTCCGGTTTTATACAAAGATCGGAATCGATTTCTTTCGCCGTACGGGCGTCGTTCATCAAATAAATCGATTGCCTGCTCTTGCCGCAGCAGGAAGCGAGCCGACGCTTGACGAATTGCGCCGGGTCGAGCGGCAGCTCGCGATGAAGATCGACGAACGCCAAGCCGTGTTGTTCGTCGATCAGCAGTTGGCGAATGTCTTCATATCGATCGATGACCCCTTCGGTGGCGAGAAAGCCTGTGACCAGTTCCTCCATATCCGTAGGCGTGCATACGGTTGTCGCGAATTCCCGTTCATTGACGTAGATCGTCAAGGGGAATTCCAAAGCGATTTCATCCGAAATTTGTGCAAAATGAGTCCCGTCGTACGTCAATACGGCCCGCGACGTCTTGCTTGCCGAAGTTTTCACTTTTGCCACCTCCCACACTAAGGTATAGTATAAAGAGAAAGCGTCATTCTGTGAACGGGGGAATTTTTTATGGGGAAAACAAAGCATACCGGGCCGATCAAATTGAATACTGCGCCGCGACCGTCGTTATGGGCCGACAAGCTGCCGCTCGGCCTCGGCAAAGTGAAACCGCATCACTTCCGCGATATGGCCAAAATCGCTTACGAGAATAAAGATCAACTGGCTTATGCGATGCGAATCTTGACGAAGGGAGTTTGCGACGGATGCGCTCTAGGCGTGTCAGGGCTGCACGATCAGACGCTGACCGGTCCTCATCTGTGCATGACCCGGCTGAACGTGCTGCGGTTGAACACGATGCCGGCGATGGATGATCGGCTGCTCGAAGACGTCGAAGCGCTGCGCCGACTGGACAGCACCGCCTTGCGCAAGCTGGGGCGCATCCCGTATCCGCTCTCACGCAAGCCTGGAGAGAACAAGTTCACCCGGTTGTCCTGGGACGAAGCGCTGAACCGAATCGCAGCAAAAATTCGCGGCGTTGACCCGAAGCAGCTCGCCTTCTATTTGACCGCACGAGGCATCACCAACGAAGTGTATTACACCGGCTCGAAGATGGCCCGGTTCCTCGGTACGAACAATATCGACAACGCTGCGCGTATCTGCCATTCCCCGAGCAAAACCGCGCTCAAGCGCTCGCTTGGCATCGGAGCTTCCAGCTGCAGCTACAAGGACTGGATCGGCACCGACGTCCTCGTCTTCTGGGGCTCGTCGGCGGCGACGAATCAGCCGGTATCGACGAAATATATGTACGCAGCGAAGAAAGCCGGGACGAAGATCGTCATGATCAACCCGTACCGCGAGCCGTCGATGGAAAATTACTGGATTCCTTCCGTCCCCGAAAGCGCGATGTTCGGCACAAAGCTCGTGTCCGACGTGTTCCAGGTTCATATCGGCGGAGATATCGCTTTTGTTAACGGGGTGATCAAGCATTGGTTCGCGATGGAGGCAAAGGAACCCGGCTCCGCGCTCGACCTCGCTTTTCTAGCCCGCCACGCTGACGGTATTGACGCTCTCAAGGCACATGCGGAGGCGTTGGAGTGGGAGCAGCTGGAACAGTCGTCGGGCTTAAGCCGCGAACGGATGCTTGAATTCGCGCAGCTGTTGGCCGGCGCCAAGTCCGGCGTGTTCGTCTGGAGCATGGGGCTGACCCAGCATCGCTTCGGCAGCGACAACGTCTCCTCGGTTGCGAACTTGGCGATCTTGCGCGGGTTCTTCGGCCGCGAGCATTGCGGCGTCATGCCGATCCGCGGCCATAGCGGCGTGCAAGGCTCCGGCGAGATGGGCGCCGAACCGGGTACGTTGCCCGGAGGTGTGGCTATCACCCCGGAGACGCGGGAGAAGTTCACCGCCCGGTGGGGCTTCCCGATTCCGGAGTGGCCGGGTGACATCGTCGGGGTGACGCTGGAGAACGCCTTGCTGCCGCAAGAGCACGAGCGACGAACCCGGGTGTTCTATACAAGCGGCGGCAACTTCCTGGAGACGATGCCCGATCCCGGACTTGTCAGGCGATGTTTGGAAAGCGTCGAGCTCAGAGTGCATCAAGATATTATTTTCAATACGTCCACGCTGCTCGACGCCAAGGAAGAAGTCATCGTCCTGCCGGCGATGACCCGCTACGAACAGCCGGGCGGCGGCACCTCGACCAGCACGGAGCGGATGGTCTATTTCAGCCCGGAAATTCCCGGACCGCGCATTGCCGAAGCCCGCGCGGAGTGGGAAATATACGTGAACTTGGCGTCGCGGGTGTATCCAGAGCGCAAACATCTGATGCAGTTTGCGGACGCCCAGGCAATCCGCGACGAAATCGCCGTCGTCATCCCTTACTATGACGGAATTCAGCACCTGCGCAAATCCGGCGATGTGTTTCAGTGGGGCGGGGCGTGGCTGTGCGAGGACGGCGAATGCCCGACGGGCAACGGCAGGGCGCAATTGCTGCCGATCCAGCTGCCCGAACTGCGCAAGCCCGAAGGCCATTTCCATGTGACGACACGGCGCGGCAAGCAGTTCAACTCGATGATTTACAACAATGTCGATCCGTTCAATAACGCCGATCGATACGACGTCTTGATCTCCGAGGAAGACGCCCGCGCGCTGGAAATTCGGCAAGAAGAAGCGATTGTTATCTACAATCGCCACGGCGTCTTTACCGGCCGGGCCAGATTGGCGCCGATCAAGCCGGGCAATATCGAGGTGCATTGGCCGGAAGGCAACGTCTTGATGCCTGCGGGCGTCTACGAGCCCCTGGCCGGCATTCCGGAGTATAATACGGCGGCAATTGTGGAACGGGCGGACACGTTCAATGCGCTCAAAGATACGAAATACGCCTTTAAGCGGATCGACGAGTTGGAAGCGGAAGAGGCAATGGAGGATGCGATGGAAGAGGGAGCGGCAGGAGCGGAGCGGGGCTAATGCGAGATTGAAGCGGTCTTGACATGGGGTCTATGGGAAACTGAGTGAAATGACTCCGCGGTCGTGCTATAATTGAGGCATTACATGGAGGTTTCCAATGGGACACACACTTACCGCCACACATCTCACCGCGATTCTAGGATCTTTGGGTTCGTTATGCATGGCGATCGCCGTTATCTTCATCCGCTTGAAGGCGATCAAGAAACCGGCCACCGTAATGAAAATTATTATGCCGCCGATCGGCATGAGTACAGGGTTTCTCATGTTCATCTCACCTCTTGTCAGAGTTCCGTGGGAATGGGCGATCGGCGCCTTCGCGTTTGGTGCGGTGTTTTTCGCTTATCCGCTGATTCGGACGTCAACGTTTTACTTTCGTGACAATCAAATTTATTTGCATCGATCTCGGGCGTTTGTCTGGATTTTGCTCTCGCTTTTGTTCATTCGCATGGTGCTGCACGGCTATGTAGAAGAATGGGTCAGCCTGCCGCAGACTGCCGCTTTATTTTTCCTGCTGGCCTTCGGTATGCTCGTGCCATGGCGTATCGCCATGTTTATCCGCTTCCGCAAGCTTCAGCGGCAACCGCAAACATAACCGCTCTAAGGAGTTCCTATGTCTGACTTTCAACCCAGTGACATTGCCATCTCCAGCTCCAACGCTGTGCAACCGTTCTCCAGAAGCCGTTCCCGGACGAAGAGGTGGGTTATCATGACTGGCAGCGTTATCGTCGCCGTCGTACTCATCTGCGCAGCGTTATCCGCCTACGTAGGCTGGAACTTGACGCATCCGGCGAGGAAGGCGCTCGATTCCTTGCCTGCGGATTACGGATTATCGTTTACGGAAGTGCGGTTTCCAAGCCGCACCGATTCGATTTCGCTGTCCGGCTGGTTCCTCCCGGCGGGGGGAAAAGTGAACGGCCGAACGCTGATCTTCGCCCACGGGTATGCCGGCAACCGGCTGGAGACGGGATTGCCGGCTCTTGCCCTTGCCCGTTCGCTCGTTCAAGCCGGCTACAACGTGCTGATGTTTGACTTTCGCAACTCGGGGCAATCCGATGGAAAGTTGACATCGGTCGGCCAATTCGAAGTGAACGATTTGCTCGGCGCCGTCGATTGGACGGCAGCCAACCATCCCGGCCGCATCGGCGTCATCGGCTTCTCAATGGGGGCGACGACGTCCATCCTGGCGGCCGCGCACAACCCGGCGATCGCCGCCGTTGTGGCGGATAGCCCGTTCGCCAATCTGAAGCAATATTTGCAGGAAAATTTGCCGGTATGGTCTAACTTGCCGAGCTTTCCGTTTACTCCGCTGATCATGAACATCTTGCCCCCCTTGACCGGGATCGATGTCGGGTCGGTAGACGCATACAAGGCGGTCGATCAAGTGTATCCGCGTCCGATTTTGTTTGTGCATAGCGGGGCGGATCCGTCCATTCCGGTGGCTAACAGCGAACGGTTGTATGGACTCCATCCGGACAAATTCAGCCTGTGGAAGTCGGGGGCGAACACGCATGTCGGCTCTTACAAATTTGCCCCGCAAGAGTACACAAACCGCGTGCTAGACTTTTTTGAAAAAAACCTTTAACTTTCTCCGCTTGTGACGCAACTATAACATCTATATGGAGTATAAACTTATAGATTAGTCACTACATATTGGAGGGAAGTACTGTATGAAGCCCAGACGCATCATACCTGTCGCCATGGCGATGCTTTTATTCGGCGCGGCTACGGTTTTCGCCAGTTCGATATGGGGGGAATTTGAGGGCTACAGCAAAGTCAGGATGGTTGTCAACGGCAACGAAGCTGCAGTGAACGAAGGTGAGATTCCGCGTATTCCATCCCGATGTGCATATATTCGTCGCCAAAGACGTCGGCTCGGATTATTCCATCAAGCAAGCGTTCGGCAAGGTGAAGAAAGGCGACAAAGTCGATTTCGTCGTGTTCGCCCAAGTGGAGAATTTGCAGACGAAGATCAACTCGTTCCAGATCTCCATCGAGGCACCAAGCGGCATCGATGCCGTCGCGCCTCATGTGGAGACGATGAGCTCCGCCAAGGACAGCTTCTGGTTCCCGTGGCCGTTCTCGGTCCGATTTGACGAAGCCGGCAGTTATAAGGTAAAATTCTCGGTAAAGCTTGACGACAGCTCCAATTATACGGTTGTTTCCGAGAAAACGATTGTTTCCGAATAATTCGCAAATGGATCATCAAGGAGCCAATCTCATACGGTTGGCTCTTTTGTTTACCTTTATCGAATTAGTCAGTTCAGAGGCCCCTGCAAAGTACTTGAATCAGCTACGTAGCAAGGCATCACTTTGTGGGGTTACTTTGACGTTTTCTCAAGCGGGGGAAAGGGTGGGAAGGTGAAACTGAAGCACGCCAAGCTTGTTCATTGGGTTGAAGAGGCGAAATCGGAAGAGGAATATGGGGAAATCAGACAGGCGATCCGGGAAGAGGGGTATGCCGGGTTTCACGATTTGCTGGACGGGCTTTACGAGAGGCTCAAAGGTTATGACGATGGGGAAAGCCAGGCCGTCCGCGAATTGCTGGATAAGGCGATGAAAATCGTCCCCGACCCTGTCGAGTTCAGTCCGTCCTGG
>JAJFMO010000122.1 GCA_020697475.1 Paenibacillaceae bacterium
GATAACCAGCGGGGAAATGGATATTTTGCAAGCGATCGAATGGGTCGCGAAAATCGGCGGAGAGCATGTGGAGATCGTTCCGCGAGGGTTCGATTTGATCGAAACTCCTGAGTTGGCTGACCGGATTCGAGAGAAGGCGGCGGAATGCGGATTGTTCATTTCCAACTATCCAATCGGCGCCAACTTCATTAAGCCGGATGAGGAGTCTTATCGCGACGAAATTGAGAAAGTGAAGCAGCATGTCGACATCGCCCGCCGGCTCGGATCGAAGCATATGCGCCACGACGTGGCTAACCGCCCGATTCCCGAGACGACGATCGGCCAGTTCGAGCAAGATTTGCCGAAGCTCGTGCAAGCTTGCCAAGAAATCGCCGATTACGCCGCGCAATACGGCATAACGACGAGCGTGGAGAATCACGGGCATTTCCTGCAAAAAAGCGACCGGGTACAGCGGCTTGTTACGCAAGTGAATCGCCCGAATTTCCGTACTCTGCTCGACATCGGCAACTTCTTGGTGGTAGACGAAAATCCGGTGGCCGCCGTCAAGAACAACTTGCCATATGCCTCGATGGTGCATCTGAAAGATTTCTTCTACCGCGCGCCTCATCGCAAGCCCGGCGAAATGTGGCGGACGACGCCGAACGGCTTCTTCTGGCGCGGCGCGATCGTCGGCCACGGCGACATCGACATGTACGAAGTGATCCGCGCGATCAAGACGAGCGGCTACGACGGCAACATCTCGATCGAGTTCGAAGGGGCGGAGGAGTGCAAGCTCGGCACCCGCATCGGTTTCGAGAATGCCCGCAGAATTTGGAACGAAGTTTAAACTGGGATAAAATGATGAATAACGGCCGCATCAGGGTAGTCATTCTTCCGATCGCTGTTGTTCCCAAATTTCTTCAGAACGATTACACACCCTCCGCCGGCGGTTCACCGGATATTTTCCAAATTTACGGGAGGTAATATGGTAAATAATAACGATACGACCATCGGGTTTGTCGGCCTTGGAGTGATGGGGAAGAGCATGGCGTCAAACCTGCTCAAGGCGGGCTATCCGTTGAACGTCTACACCCGAACGAAGACGAAAGCGGACGAGCTTATTCAAGCCGGCGCGGTGTGGCGGAACAGCGTCGCTGAGCTCGCGGCCCAGTCCGACGTCATCGTGACGATCGTCGGCTTCCCGTCGGACGTCGAGGAAGTGTACCTCGGCAGCGGCGGCATCGTGGCCCATGCGAAGAGCGGCGCCTTTCTTGTAGACATGACCACATCGACTCCGTCGCTGGCGAAGCGTATCCATGACGAAGCCGCAAAGCGAGGGCTGAACGCACTGGACGCCCCGGTGTCCGGCGGCGATATTGGCGCGCGCGAGGCGCGGCTGACGATCATGGTCGGCGGCGACGAAGCGGCGTTCACGGCGGTGCAGCCGATTCTGGCAACGATGGGCGCGAACATCGTGCGCCAAGGAGACGCCGGCGCCGGCCAGCACACGAAGATGTGCAACCAGATCGCCATCGCCTCCAATATGATGGGCGTGTGCGAAGCGCTCGCCTACGCGAAAGCTGCCGGGCTCGACCCGCAGACCGTCTTGAAGAGCATCTCGGCCGGAGCGGCGGGGAGCTGGTCGCTCAGCAACTTGGCCCCGCGAATCATCCAAGGCGACTTTGCTCCCGGGTTTTACATCAAACATTTTATCAAAGACATGAATATTGCCTTGCAATCGGCGGAAGAGATGGGACTCCTGGTTCCCGGTCTTACCCAAGCGAAGGCTCTCTACGATCAACTGTCGTCTCAGGGCGAAGAAAACTTCGGCACCCAGGCGCTCTATCATTGGTACGAACAACAACGGAAGGAAGCGTAATTAACAATGTCCAACTATGAAAAAGTACTCACTGTCGCTCACAGGGGCGCTTCCGGAGATGCTCCGGAAAATACGATGGCGGCTTTCAAGCTGGCCGTCGAGCTGGGAGCGGATGCGGTCGAGCTTGACGTTCATTTGTCCGCTGACCATGAACTGTTTTGCTGTCACGATTTCACTGTCGACCGTACGTCGAACGGCAGCGGCGAGCTATTCAAGCTAAGCTCTGCTGAACTAAAACGTCTCGACGCAGGGGCGAAATTCGCCGAGAAGCATGGCGGCAAGTATGCCGGGGAGCCGTTCCCTCTGTTATCGGAAGTATTCGAGGAACTGCCCAGCAACAAGCTGATCTACCTCGAAGTGAAGATGGCCCAGGAATACGAAGGGATTATGCAAAAGAAATTGATGGACATGCTGCGCCAATACGATCGGGTCAACAACGTGCTGCTCATCTCGTTCCACCATCCTGTACTGAACGACCTGTTGATGCTGGAGCCGAGCATGAAGGTCGGTTTACTGTATAACACCCCGATGGTCAAAGGGTACCGCTATGCGGAAAATTTCGTTCAAAGAGCAGCTTCGCTCAATCCTTCCTATAAGTGGCTAAGTGAAGAAGATTGCCGCGAGACACTGGCGCACGGGCTTCAAGTCAATCCTTGGACGATCGACAATCCGGTCGAAATGCGCAAGCTGATCGATATGGGAGTGACGAGCATTACAACGAACTACCCGGCGCGTATGGTGGAAGTCAAGCGTAACGGGAAGTAGGACGTTTTTGGCAACCTGCGGGATGAGCAAGCCAAGGGAAGGAAGACTAACCGGTTAAGACTTGCGTCGGAAGTGCCTGGGAGTAATCCCTTCATGCCGTTTGAACAATTTGATGAAATAGCTCGTATGCTCATAACCAACCTGTCGCGCCACTTCGTTAATGTCCAGATCGGATTCGCGGATCAACAGCTCTTTGGCTTTGCGCAGCCGGATCTTGGTCAAATATTCGAACGGACGCAATCCCAGCGCGATCTGAAACAACGTGCACGTGTACTGCGGCGTCACCGATAATTCATGCGCCAATTGATCGAGCGTGAGCGGCGTGTTGTAGTAGGTCTCGATGTAACGGATCGCCGGGGACAATTGTTCGAAATATTGTTGACGCGAGCGCACGTCCGTCTCCGCTCCATATCGATAGAGATCGAGCAGAAGCTGATAAACGAGCGACGAGCATTTCAAGCTGTTCATCGGATCGGGGGACAATGCCGTATCGGAGATCTGGAATAGTTTCTGCAGAATCGGATCGGCGGAAGAGAACGAAAGCACCCGACTTCCGGTGAATTCAAGGGAATGAAGAATTTCCCGCACGCAGGAGCCGTCGAATACGAGCCAGTGCAATTCCCATGGTTCAACGATCGGATAATATTCATGCGGCTCGTCGGGGTAAAGCAGCGCGCCTTGGCCTCTGCCGAACGGCTGGACTTTGCCGCCTTGTTTCAGTGCGCCTTGACCGTGTGTGCAAAACAGCCACTGATACATACGGAACCCTTGATCCCGCTTGACCGGAGTCTGATGGCGCCACTTGCCGATCCGATCGAGATAAACCGGCAGCTTGCGCTCAAATTCCGTAATCGCCATGAATATATTTCCCTTGCGTATCTCCATCCTTGAACCATCCTTTCGCTTCAACTTATTAATATCGTTACATTTTCTGAAAATAATTCTATTGAACTAATGCAAAAGAAACTTTTATACTATTAATATTGTACAATAATCAACTGCCCGGAGGAATAGAATCCATGAGCAAGCGACCGAACATTTTGCTGATTACGAGCGACCAACAACATTGGAACACGATTGGCGCGTTCAATCCGGAAATTTCCACTCCGAACCTCGACCGCCTTGTGCGGGAAGGTACGACGTACACTCGCGCGTACTGCCCGAATCCTACCTGTACGCCAACGCGCGCGTCCATCATTACAGGCAAATACCCGAGCCAGCACGGCGCCTGGGCACTGGGCACGAAGCTGTTCGAGGACGAGCATACGGTGGGGGAAGATTTTCAATCCGCCGGCTATCGTACCGCCTTGGTCGGCAAGGCGCATTTCCAGCCGCTAAGGACATCGGATAAGTACGTTTCTTTGGAATCGTACCCGATCATGCAAGATTTGGATTTCTGGCGCAAATTCCGCGGCCCGTTTTATGGCTTCGATACCATCGAACTTGCGCGCAACCATACGAACGAAGCCCACGCCGGTCAGCACTATGCGATCTGGGCGGAGGAGCAAGGCTGCATGAATTGGCGCGATTATTACCTCCCGCCGACCGGTACGATGGAGGAGGGCATTTTGCACAAATGGCCGATTCCTGAACAGTTTCATTACAATACCTGGATCGCCGACCGCTCGAACGCGTTATTGGAGCAATATAAGGATAACGGCGAAAGCTTCTTCCTCTGGTCGAGCTTCTTCGATCCGCATCCCGCCTACCTGGTGCCGGAGCCGTGGGACACGATGTACGATCCGGACAAGCTGACGCTGCCGCGCCTGACTCCGGGCGAGCATGAGAAGAATCCGCCGCATTTTCAACTGACGCAAGAGAAAAACCCGGATTTCACACCGTATGAGGAGAGCGGTCATTTTATCCAAGGCTTCGAATCGCACGTCGAATACACTGAGCAGGAACAGCGCCGCAATATGGCTACGTACTATGGCATGATCAGTTGCATGGACAAATATATCGGTCAAATTCTTAACAAGCTCGACGTACTGGGATTGGCCGACGACACCGTCGTCGTCTTTACGACCGACCATGGCCATTTCTTCGGCCAGCACGGTCTGCACGCGAAAGGCCCATTCCATTTCGAAGACCAAATTAAGCTTCCGTTCATCGTCCGTTACCCGGGCCAGGTGCCGGCCGGCCGCGTCTCTGACGCGATGCAGTCGCTGGTCGACTTGGCGCCGACGTTCCTTTCGTTCACCGGCATTGACATCCCGCTCGATATGACGGGGATCGATCAAAGTCAAGTGTGGTTGGGGGAAAAAGGCGAAGCGCGCGACCACATCCTGTGCGAAATGCGCCACGAGGCGACGACCGTGCATTTGAAGACGTATGTCGATCATCGGTACAAGATCACCGTCTATTATCGTCAAACGTACGGCGAGCTGTTTGATCTTCAGGAGGATCCGGACGAAATCAACAATTTGTGGGACAATCCCGATTATGCGGTGCTGAAGAATGAATTGTTGTTCAAATACATCTGGGCGGATTTGGGCATCGAGCCGATGCGGATGCCTCGCGTGTGGTTGGCGTAAGGGGGATGGTGATAATGGCACAAAGTGAGGCACAATCTGTGGCACGACCCACGGCACGACCCAATATCGTGTTCATCCTGATCGACGACATGGGATGGCGGGATATCGGCTGCTACGGCAGCCCTTTCTACGAGACGCTGCATTTGGACAAGCTGGCTGCGAGTGGTGTGCGCTTTAGTGACGCCTACGCGACATGCCCGGTCTGCTCACCGACGCGGGCGAGCGTCATGAGCGGCAAGTACCCAGCGACGGTCGGCGTCACGAACTTCATCGGGCCGCGGGAGAAGAAGCCGGACAACGAGCTGGTCGACCTCTCGGGCAAGAAACTGATCGACGCGCCATTCACCGGAGACGCCCGCGGCAAGCTGTTGGACGCGCCGTACACGCGCTATTTGCCGCTGTCGGAAGTCAGCTTAGCGTCTGCGCTTCGCGAAGGCGGGTACCGTACGTGGCATGTCGGCAAGTGGCATCTGGGAGGGGAGGAATATTACCCCGAGCACCACGGCTTCGATGTCAATATCGGCGGCTGCAACTGGGGGATGCCGCGCAAAGGCTACTACAGTCCGTACGGCATCACTCCGCTCGCGGAAGGACCTGCGGGTGAATATTTGACCGACCGGATTACCGATGAGGCGATTCGCCTCATCCAGGAAGGGAAGGACGACGAGCAGCCGTTCTTCTTGAATTTGTGGCATTATGCGGTGCATACGCCGATTCAGCCTCCGCCTGGGACGCTGGTGGAGAAGTATGAAGCCAAAGCCGCGGCGCTCGGTTTGGATGAGTCTGCGGCGCTGGTGGAAGGCGAACTGTTTCCGTGCGAGCACATGAAAAATTTGCGGGTGACGCGGCGACAGTTCCAGTCCAATCCGCAGTACGCGGCGATGGTCGAGCATCTGGATGCCTGCATCGGGCGGCTGCTGGAGGCGCTTGAGGATAGCGGGAAGCTTGACAATACGTGGATTTTCTTCACATCCGACAATGGCGGGTTATCTACTTCGGAAGGATCGCCGACAAGCAACGCACCACTGCATGAAGGCAAAGGATGGATGTACGAAGGCGGGGTACGCGAGCCGTTGGTCGTGTCCGGCCCGGGGCTGGCAAGCCCCGGCAGTTTGTGCGATGTGCCGGTAACGGCGACGGACTTCTACCCGACGTTCCTGGAGTTGGCCGGTTTGCCTCTGAGGCCTGGTCAGCATGTCGACGGTGTCAGTTTGGCCGGATTGCTGCGTGGCGGAGAGAAGCAATTGGCGCGCGAAGCGATTTTTTGGCACTACCCGCATTACGGGAATCAGGGCGGGACGCCTGGCAGTTCGGTGCGCATGGGCGACTATAAGCTGATCGAGTTTTTTGAGGATGGGCGGCTGGAGCTGTACAATCTGCGGGAGGATCAAGGCGAGCACCATAATCTGGCGGCGGAAAAGCCTGAGCTCGCGCAACGTCTGCATCGGAGGTTGGTCGAGTGGCGCGAATCGATAGAAGCGAAAATCCCTGAAGTAAACCCGGATTACGTGCCTTGGTAAGCGAATGGAGAGGAAATTTTGCAATGAATAAGCCGAACGTACTCATGATTTACACGGACCAACAAAGTTGCTGGACGCTCGGCTGCTATGGAGGAACATTGATCGATACCCCGCACATCGACCGGATCGCGGCGGAAGGTGTACGCTTGAACCATTATTTCGTCAACAGCGCCGTATGCACTCCGTCGCGCGGGTGCATGATGACCGGCCGTTACCCCAGCTTCCATGGCGCGTTTCGCAACAATAAGCCGCTTGGCGCGAATGAGCGGACGCTCGGCCACCTGTTTGCGGAGCAAGGATATGACACCGCGTATATGGGCAAGTGGCACTTGGACGGCGATCCGTATCCGGGGTTTGCGAGCGAGACGGGAGGCCAAGGACGCGGCTTTGCCGATCACCGTTACATGTTCAACCGCGGCCATTTCAAGGAAGTGTTGGAACAGGCGCAAGATCATCCTCAGCTGTCCGAAGAGATCGGCGACGAGCGCACGTTTATGACCGATTGGTTGGCCGATAAAGCGGTGGAGTACATTACTCAGCCGCGCGATAAGCCGTTCCTGCTCGTCGTGAGCATCCCCGATCCACATACGCCGCATACGGTCCGGGCTCCGTACGATCAGATGTACGATCCGCAGGAAATGCCGATCCCCGAAACGTTTCATGAGGAGACGCTCCCCGATTGGGCGGAGAACGACCAGTGGGGGCGGAAGAAGCAAGTGTACTCGTCGATGGACGACCTGGAGCAGCAGGAGGAACGGCTGCGCAAAGTCAAAGCTCAATATTGCGGCCAGGTGAAGTGCATAGACGACAATGTGGGCAAAATGTTGGATGCGCTGCAGAAGCAAGGGGTGCTGGATGATACGATCGTCGTCTTTACATCGGATCACGGCGAATACATGGGCGAGCACGGATTGCGGGGCAAAAACAATCTTTATGAAACAGCGTACCGTGTGCCGTTCCTTATTCGCTGGCCAAGCGGGCTGCGCGTCGCCGGAATCGTCGATCGCGTAGTCACTTCTGTCGATGTTTTGCCTACATTGCTCAGACTGATCGGCGCAGCACCTCATGATCGAATCCAAGGACGCGATGCTTCGCCGTTTCTCACAGGTGACGGGTCGGTTCGTGAGGCTGGTGATACGATTGATTGGGCAGCCGAGTGGGCAGACGAGGCGATTATTCATCCGAACGATGTGCCTCGTACCGGCATCTTTACCCCGGAGTTCGAGCTCGCCTATGTGGGCAAGGGCTGGAAAGGCGGTCTGTTCAAGGATCACATTCTGTTTGACCGGGTGAACGATCCGCTGCAAGTGAACAATCTGTTCAATGATCCCGACTATTCGGAAGTGGTGGAACAGTTAACACAGCGTATCGTCTTGCATCATCGGCGGCTGGGCACCGATCCGCAAGTGTTGCCGGGCGCGATTGCTGAACTTTTGTAACCAAAGGTTCCAGAGGGTAAACTAAATGTTGAAAAAAGAAAAGGCGATTTTGCGCCTTTTCTTTTTGAATCTTCTAATGGCTTGATAAGGTCCTTTCGATGCGCTATTTCTTGGTGTCCCCGCTCATTCCGCCCCATAAAGCATTTTCACAACGTTATTGAAGTGGGGATGCAGCTTCTTCCTCCTGTTGATTCGAAATAAGATATCCAAAAGACGTTATTGGCAATTCGTCCTCCATATCTCGACAAGAAGGAGCGATTTCTGTATTCCAATTACATCACGAAATGATGATTAGCCGCAATAAGGTTGGGGCTGAGG
>JAJFMO010000123.1 GCA_020697475.1 Paenibacillaceae bacterium
TAATAATAAAGAATACCGCCCGTCTTGTCCCAGAACCATTCACCGGGTGCGTCGAGCTCTTCCAGAACATTTTCCACATAGTAACGAGATCGTTCATTGATCCCAAAATGCCGCTGAAGCTGAAACCCGCCTTCGCCTAACCGCATTCGCCCCTGCTCCCAATCGACATCGCGGATGCGATACTGCATGTTGCCCCAGTAGTGGCTCTGGAACGCATGGAGAATGCCGGTGGATGGGTCGGCCCAACGCTTGAAGCCTGCGGGATCAAACAACAATTCTTCGTCCGGCCTGCGATTCGTCCCTCCCAACGCCGTCAAGTACCCTTCGTTAACCGACCAGCTTTGACTGTTAGAACTTGCTCGACCGGCCTGCAGCGGTGCATTGGGATACCGAGCCAGCGTCTGCCTTACCCCATTCACGAACAACTGATCGAACTCGCGTCTTTCGAACTCCGGCCCGGACAAGCGGCACTTCAGGACCCCGTCCCGATGCTGCTCCCACGTCGCCTCCACACGCAAGCCGCCGCTGAGCACAACGCGCTCCCCGGGATAAGCGCAATAGCGAACCGGTCCGCCCGGAACCCCGCTGTCTTCTGGAGTAAACACAAGCGGCTGACTCAACGAATAGCGTCCTCCGCGCACGTAAACCGTAACACCGCCGTCCGTCGGCGTCGGCCACCTATTCCCATACTTCAGCGCCCGAACCGCCCTCTGCGCCTGCCGCAGGCTCAAGAAAGGTCGTTCCATCGTCCCGGGATTGCCGTCATGGCCATCAACTGCTACATAAAAGCACATTTCGCTCATGTATCCGTATCCCCCTACTTCGACATTTTCGCCGCGACCGCTTCATTGATCGCTTCTGCGGCATCCCGCAGCGCGGAGTTGATATCCTTCTGCCCGCCGATCACCGCATTGTAGGCGTCGCCCATCGGCTTGATCACCACATTCGCATCCCGATCGAGCGGATGAATATCGCGCACCGGAGCCATATGGCTCTCCAAAATAATTTCCTTATGCTTCCCGCTCATGAAACCGGCATCGGCAGCCCACTGCTTCTTTACCTGCGGATCGGTGAGGACGGGCACATGCCCTTCCTTAGTCAAGACGGTCTGCACTTCGGTGGACGTCGACAAATAATTGACAACCAGGAAGGCCGCCTCTTGCTGCTTGCTCGCTTTGCTGACGAACGCCGCATGGAAATCCGTCTCCGAATGAATCCCCGGCCGCTCCTTGAACACCGGAATCGCCACCATATCCCAATTCATCCCTTGCAAAGAGCTGGCACTCTTAAAAATACTCTGGAGCCAGTCCGGCTGCATGGCCACTGTGTGATCCTTGTAAAAAATATTTTTATTGCCCGGCTTCATGCCCGGAATGGCGAACAGATCTTTGTGGAACTGGAATACGGTCTTGTATCCTTCGAGCGTACCGACCAGCGCTTTGTTGGTCTTGTTGTCGATCGTCGCGAGTGACAACTGCCCGGCGCCGGCCGTCCAAGTCAACGGCAAGTAACCCATATAGTTGACTCCACCCTCGGTACGGGTCAGCTTGCGAACGAGATCCAGCAATTGATCGTAGGTCATGCTGTCTTTGGGATAAGGCACCCCGAATTTGTCGAAAATGTCTTTGTTGTACAGCAGCGCCTGAACGTTTACGTATAGAGGCATAGCGACAACGCCCTGCGATCCGGAAAATTTATGCAGAGCGTCGACGACGACAGGCTCGATTTTGTTCAGATCGACGTTGTGCTGCTTGATCAAGGGGGACAAGTCGAGCGGAAGATCGAGCGCCATTAAATTCGCGGTGGAAGAGATCGGTTGGAAAATGATATCCGGCGATTGTCCGGCGGCGACCAAATCTTCCAGCTTGCCGGAAGTGCGCTCCAAGGTAATGTTCGGGTATTTGGTTGATATCATTTTGACTATGATAGTTTGCCATTCTTCTTCGGTGAACAAGCCGTCGGCGACTTTCAGCGTCACCGGCGAGGTGATGCCGGCTTCGGCGGGCTGCTTGGCAGTCGGCGGGGCAGAGCTCGATGAGTTGGAGCTCGACGGGCTTGGAGCGGAGGCCCCCGCTCCTTGGGATGCCGGTTGGCCGCAAGCCGCCAAGAGCAGCAACAGGACGAGTCCGAGCATAGCGAAAATTTTCGATTGGGCGAAGGCAAGAGCGAGCATTTTTTCACGATTCAACATTCGATATTGCCCCATTTAAGTTTTCTTTGTGTGCTTCCCTTGCTTCTTGGATCTAACGGTTGCAGGTGAGGCTATTTGGTGATTTTCCCTTGACTTTAGGCTCTAACGGTTGTGGGTGAGGCTATTTTGCCATTTCGATCGAAAATGGGACCCGAAAGTACAAATAGTCGCTGTCGCAACCGTTACAATTGAAATTCAGGCCAAATAGCGGTAATAGCCGTCGAGGCAACCGTTAGACATGCTGCACTTACTTAGAAACGGCAGGGATGAGCCGAATCTCGCGAAAATTCATGAGCGACCCGCCCGTTCCTTCCAGTGGCTTCAAGGTGATGCGGATCGAGTCGCCTTGTTCACCGCCCAACGAGCATTCGCCGAGCCGCATGCTCCTCAAGGATGACCCGGCCTCGGCTCGTTCGGTGCGGGCACGAATCTCCGATTGGCCGATCGAATCGACCTCGATCGTCAGCACAAATTCAGCCATCGCCCAATCCGCATCGCAAGCGTACACCAACTCCGCCACATAGCGCCCGCCGCCGGCAAAATGCAGCTCCCAGCTAACGAAGCTGTCCGGATCGTTGGAGAGGGCAGCCGCCTCCTCTCCTTTCTGCCGCTGTACGTCCTGGCTCTCTGCACAATTGCTAGCCGTCAGCACGTACACAAGCCGCTCGTCCGGGAACACCGGCTTGCGCCGATTTCTCGCTTGTCGGATCCATTCCCGATCAATCACCGCCCGATCGTACAAGGGCAGTTGCGGATCTTCAGCACGCCAGCGTTCCGGATAGTGCAGCAAGCCGAATCGATCCATCGGAAAGTTGACAAACCCGACCCGTAACGCGGGCGAGTCGGGAGCCACCGTAAAATTCCGTGCCGCAGGGTCGGTGAAAAGCGGGTCCGCAAACACCGAATGGCCATCGTACCCTTGCGCCTGCCACGTCGCGAAATCCATGCCGCCCGAAGCAAACTGCCCTTGATCGTTAAAGTAGAGGTTGCGATCCAGCTCTTCCACCCATTTGCCCTCGTCGGGAGGCTGGGTGAATTGAATCGTTTCTTTTTGCCCCGTAAAAATGTTGCCAATCCATCGATCTCGGTTACCCACGCAACCGACTTGGATAGCCGACGCTTTGGCCGCCAGCACGACAACGTTGTTATGCACCGTGCGCAAATCGCCCTCACGCGTCTTGATCGGCACCCCGATGCACACGTTGTTGTAAATGTCGTAATTCGATGCGCCGTCGTCCAGATCGATGCCCCAGCCTTTGAAGTCCCATATCAAGTTGTTGCGCAGCAATGTCGTCACCTTGGCGTCCGCAGTCACGTCGCCAGCCGGATGATCGACAGGGCCGTGCGATTGCTTGTGGCACCACCAGGAATCGCGTCCCCAAGCGTTGAACGTGCCGTGCTCGTCCGTCTCCCGACACGTGTGGTGCAAGTAGTTGTGCTCGATGATGTGCCCGCCATACGTTCCGTCGTGAATGCAGATCGCCGCCCGCGGGATGTTGTACATTTCGTTGTGGATGATCACGTTGTCGGCCGTGACGGACAGGAACAGTCCGGCGGTTTGTTTGCCATAGATGCCGATGTCGTGGATCAGGTTGTTGCGGATCGTACATTCTCTTGGAAAATGTTCGTTCGGGGGATCGAACCCCCACGGATGAACGTTGCCGCAGTACGGACAAGTGTAGGATTTCTGCTTATTCAGCCGGCTTTTGCCGACGATGGCGATGGCGCTTTCCCCGGCTTCGGTGAACAGGCAGTCTTCCACCGCGATGCGAACGTTGTAACGGCTTATAAACAACGCATTGCCGCCCGGAGCATCGAAGAAACTGGATGCGATCCGGCAGTCTTCCGCGCCCTCGACAAAGACGGCGCCGCTGCGGACGATCGCCCAGTCGCCGAAGGACGGAATTTCATAGGCGTTGAAGTAGGTGGGAACAGCGTGGGCGAAGCGAACGCCTTCCCAGTGAACATGCCGCACCGGCGATTGTGTCGTGCCGCGAAATTCCACCAGCCGCTCCAACTGCGGCACTTCGAAAATCGCCCCGTTCAGATCGAATCCTTCCGGGGGCATATAGTACAACGTCCGAGTCTTGCGGTCGAAATACCACTCCCGCGGCGCATCCAGCTCCTCGAACACGTTGTCGATATAGTAACGGGACGTGTGATCGAGATCGGTCCCCGGGCGGGAGGCGTACTTTTCGTGCTGCTGCCAGCCGCCTTCCCCGAGCAGAATAGCGTTGCGCGCCGGATCGATTCCCCGGATGCAAAACTGCAGCGTCGACCAGTTGACGTTGGGGAATACGTGAAGCACAGCTTCTTCGGGTCGCGCCCAATGCCTCGCTGTGAAAGTGGTGGTTTCGTAATAAACTTCTCTGTGAGGTAACGGTGGATGTTCCGTGTAGTTGTTTTTGTACGCTGAATCCGCCTCATCCGCCTTCTTGCGCCGATCCGCCCCCGCCAGAAACACAAAGTTTTCGGGCAGCGGACTTGTTGGATCGCCGTTTGGGTAGCGCGCCCGAATTTGCCGCCGGCCGTTCGCGAACAGCTCGGTGAAATCGACAATATCGGTATCCGCTTCGCCCAGTGTGCAGGCAAAGATCCCATCCCGGAACGGCCTCCACTCAGTGGTCAGCCTCCGCCCGCCGGAAACCGTCGCCTTCTCGCCGGGATAGGAGGCGTATACGACAGGGCACCCCTCCATACCGGAGTCTTCCGACCCTAACACGAACGTTTCCGGCAAGTAATAGGTGCCTTGGCGCAAATAAACGACGATCGGCCGCGAACCCACTGACTTAGCTTCACGAACGGCGTCACGCGCCCGGGCCAACGTAGAGAACGGCCGCTCCAATGTCCCCGGGTTCCGATCGCTGCCGTTCGGTGCGACGAAAAACTGCCAACGTGCTGCATCTTTCACCATTTCGCTCTCTCCGCCCCCCGTCACCAGTATTTGTTCTCCGGTTTACTTTGTGCAAAATCAATTCGCCCATCACGATCATACGCATGATCGTGCCAGCCTCCGCTGATCGTCGTAATCGGCTTGCGTGCGCGGGCCACCCTCTCAAGCAACAGCCTCAGCATCTCCGCGGCTTTATCCGCACATCGCGGATCCTTGATCCGGTTACACAACTCCCACGGATCTTCGTCCAGACAATACAGCTCATCTTCCTGCCCATTAATATTGGCGACGAAACGCCACGACGGAGTCGCGATCGCTTTGCGATAGGCGTTCTCCGTCAAGGCGCTCGTCCGCTTGCCGGCCTCATCGCCAGGCGTACCGCGCACGACCCCGGCAAAGCTCAACCCTTGTACCGTATTCGGAATCGGCACACCGGCTAACTCGCACAGCGTCGGGAAGACGTCGACCGCTTCCACCATATCGCGGCTGACGACCCCTCCGCGACCTCCCAGCCCGGCCGGCAGACGCACGATCATCGGCACGCGGGTGATCGTACGGTAACTGATGCCTCCGCCTTTTTCATATTTCCCGTGCTCGCCCGCATAATCGCCATGATCCGCCGCGTAAACGATGATCGTATTTTCCAGCTCGCCGGTGCGCTCCAAGTGCTGCAAAATCTGTCCGATCGCATGATCGACCTGGCTGACCAGCCCCAAGTAGGCGCTCACCATCCGACGCAATTTCGCCTCCGCCTCCGCATCAAGCGGCTCGCCGGTCGGCGGCATGACAAGCGTATCCGCCGGGTACATGCTGGCGAACGGCTCCGACGGGGTGTACGGCTGATGCGGACGGGAGAAGCTGACCCAGGCAAACCATGGGGCGCCTTGCTCACCGCGATCCTTCGGTTCCCCCTCGTTGCGGACAAAACGCACCGCCTGCTGGGCCAGCACCGTTTCGCAGCTGTGCTCATAGGGCAGCCTCGACGCCTTCCCGTCAGCCTCCCCGGTAAACCCGCGATTATCGTTCTGCTCGTACAGTCCGGCACCTTCCAAATACAACGGGTGCTCGATAAATTCGTCGTACACGAACTGGCAATGCGGCTCGATCCAATACCGCGGGGTGTGCAGCTTGCCCAACGCGCCTGTGCGATAGCCGAACTCTTTGAAATATTGAAACATACTCGTCATCGGCGCCGCCGGAGGCGGTCCATACAAACCGTAATAGCCGTGAGTCGAAGGATAAAGCCCGGACAAATAGCTGATCCGGCTTGGCGTACAGATTGGATTGTTCGTGTACGCATTGTCGAAACGGATTCCCTCGGCAGCCAGACGGTCGAGATTCGGGGTTTGCACCTGTGGATGGCCGGCGCAAGACATACAGCGGGCGTTATGTTGATCGCTGAACAGAAACAGCACATTCGGTTTTCTCATGATACGGCTCACCTTTCGTTTTCGGCAATTTTCTGATTGGCGCTTTCTTCTGCATCCCTAAGCGCCGTATTGACATCTTTCAAGCCTTGGGCATAGTCCCGGAAGCTGATCACCATGGCGTTGCGGGCGAAGCTGTCGTCGGGGTGAAGGTCTACCGGTCGAGTGATTTCATTTTTGAAAAAGGCGGCAATATTCTTTCCCTTCAACACGTCCAGATCCAACCCAAACTGCTGGCGGATTTGCGGGTTGTTCAGCGAGGTCATGTTCCCGTTCCGGGTACGGACGGTCTGGATTTCATCGGAAACGATGTAATTGGCCACCTGGAAAGCCCAATCCGGATTTTTGGCGGCAGGTGTGATCTGGATCAAGTGAAACGGGGGAATCCCGCCGTGCGGTTCCTGGGGGAAGAACGGGGTTGTCACCATGTCCCAATTCAACCCGTTCACTTCTGCATCCGGCAGCATATTGAAGATGCCTTGCGATTCGTCCATCGCCAACACTTTGTCTTTGAAAAACAAATCCCAATCCTTGTTCATCAAGTCCTTCGTAAGCTGGTTGCCCTCGATATCGTAGAAGCTTTTCATCGTCGTCATCCACAGCTTCCAGCCGTCGGTGTTCACTTTCGCTTTGCCTGTCGCCTTGTCGATCAGCGGCAGCGACAACTGATTGACGTTGGCCAAATAGCCGTGCTTGAAATCAAAACCGCGGTAATGGACGCCGCCGTCGGCACGCGTCGCTTTCTTGGCCAGATCGAGCGTATCGCTCCAGCTCATGCTGTCTCGGGGGTACGGAATGCCGAATTTGTCGAAAATGTCTTTGTTATACAGGAGAGAGTTCAGTTTGATGTTGTCAGGAAACCCGAACAATTCTCCTTTGTCGGAAAGGGATTGAACGGATTTCAGTAAAGCGGGGTCGAATTTTTTCAGGTCAACCTGATATTTTTTGACGAGCGGCTGCATGTCCATAAATAACTTGAGCTGATACACCGTCGACACATTGCCGTTCGAGTAGTACACAATGTCCGGGACATCGCCCGCTGCGACCGCATCAGCCAGCTTGCTGCCTTTGCTGTCGGCTAAAAACTTCAAACTTACGTTGGGGAATTTTCGGTTGACGGGCGCGGCGATCGTTTGGTTGAACTCGTCCTCCGTCGTCTGCGACAAGTTGTAAAACGTCAGCGTAACCGGGGACATGTCGGCCGGCGGGGATGCTTGGGGACGGGCAGCCGATTCCGGCGTTGGATTCGGTGTAACGGGTGAAGGTTGAGCGGTTTGGCCGCTGCATGCGGTAAGGCCCAGTAAGATCGAAGCCAGAACAATAACATGTCGGGAAAAGATGAGATGATTCATTTTGCCCCCTCCTCGTATCTCTTAAGATCTGACAACACTTCGAACATAGCGCATCAACTCAAGCGTTTCGGGATTGACGAACGGCCGATCTCTCGTTACATCCTGGGAAATCAGCATGTTCATCGTGAGCGGCACGTTGGCCTCTGCGCATACCTGGACATAATCGGCCAATGGCTGCGCGGAATGGGCGGGTTTTGGCCACTCCCCGTCGGCCGGTTGGTTGACGAGCGCCCACTTTCCCGGTTCCAACGTGAAACTATAGTGCTGCAACAAATTCGCGTACTGGCCGTCCGGGGCGAACAAGTCCGGGGAGGCTGCGTGTCTTAAGTGGGCGTGATTGTCTGATGCGAGCAGGTCCCCAAACAGTGTGACACTTGGCCGGGTACCCGGGTTAAAGGCGATCAGCCGTTGCGGGTTGCCTGCCTTCAAGGCGCGGGTCAGCCGTTCCCACGGAAAGTCAGTCGGATAAATCCATTTGTGGGCGTCGTCGATGAACCAGCCGGCCACGCGCGCTCCATAGCGCTCGTTGATTTCCTGATGGATCGTACACAGATCGTCGAACCACGGCATCTCCCCGACACTGGAATGGTAATAGAGCATCAATCGGATGTTGCGTTGGTGCAGGGCGTCGGCGATTTCGCCGATGAGATCGCGCTTCGTCGTATGCCCGAGCAAAATTCGTTCAATCGCTTCAATCGGAGCGGGAAAATATTGTGGTCCGTGCGTCGTGGTAAAGATCACCCAAGCCGCACCGGTCTCCTCCACCATGTCCGCGAC
>JAJFMO010000124.1 GCA_020697475.1 Paenibacillaceae bacterium
TGCGAGCCGACCATATGAGCCTCTATGGCTATTCTCGGCTAACAACACCGTATATCGACAAACTAGCGCAAGGTGGCGCTGTATTCGAAGGGCATATCAGCCCCAGTATTCCGACAACGCCCGGCTATGCTTCCATGATGACAGGTATGGATTGCTTCGGTACAGATGTTGTTGCGCTTCGCCATAAAGGACCGATAGGCGGCCACGTTGCGACACTTGCCGAAGTTCTTGGTGGAAACGGATACAATACTACTTGTATCGGATTTACCGGCAATCCTTCGTCCCGCGGATTTCAAACTTATTTGAATTACGAGAGCTGGAAGCCAGGGGCGACGGGGCGATGTGCTAAGGCGGAAAATTTGAATGCCGTGGCCATTCCGGAAATGAACAGACTCGCACAAGCGGATCAGCCCTTCTTTCTGTTCCTGCGGCATATGGATCCCCATGCTCCTTATTTGCCGCCAGGGCACTTCGAAAGAATCTTTTATGACGGCGATGAATGTGATGCGAATAACAGTTCTCTGCAGCCGGTATACGACTTCAAGCCGTTTGCCGATTTCTTGAGTTCGTGGTTTCCGCCAGGGTGTACGGATTCCCGCTACATTGACGCCCAATATGACGGAGCCATCGCTTATATGGATTCTTGCATCCAAAATTTGTTCACTACGCTCGAATCGCTCGGGGTGGCTGAGGATACTTTGGTCATCGTGACGGCCGATCATGGGGAGTCGTTGTTGGAACATGAGTGTTATTACGATCACCATGGCCTCTACCAACCGGTGCTGAATATCCCGTTGCTCATGCGCTTTCCGGGAAAAATCCCCGCAGGTGCAAGATATTCCGCTCGTTCCCAGATCAAAGATGTGATGCCCACAATCCTCGATTTGCTTGGCATAGACAGTGGCATCGCTTTTGACGGGCACAGTCTGGTTCCATTATTCGATGGGGAAGAGCGTATTCCGGAATCGGAAGTGTACATTACAGAATGCACATGGATGCGCAAACACGGCTGGCTAACGCCGGAATGGAAATTGATTCGCGCACTGGAACCCGATTTCCATTTCAAGCCTGAAATCGAATTGTACAACTTAATCCGGGATCCGGGTGAAACTCGGAATCTTGCCGAGGAAGAGCCGGAGATCGTTGCCCTGCTGAACGCCCGAATGGAGGCCCATATTGCCAAGCGGGAACAAGAAACGGGTCGCACCAATCCGATGTATACGAACCTGGACTGGCACGGCAAGGGCGGAGGTCCTTTCCAAACTTCGCAACAAGCCTATGATACTCTCTATATCGGCACGATCAACAAAGCTCAAGCGCTTCAAGCTGGAGGGAAGGACAAATAAGGATATTTTTTGCTAACCCATGTGGAGCGGTTCGGTTCAAACTAAATTGCGAAGGGAAGAGGTAAAATGAAATTAGGAGTAAACACTGTCTTGTTTGGCGCATTTGATCTGCAAACAGCTGTCGAATACATCAAGTTTACCGGATATCAAGGGGTGGAACTTGCCTCCATACCAAGTAATACCGTTCATTTGGCCGATGACGCAAGCGATGCTGAACTGGAGGAAATTCGCAGCTTGGTCACGGATGCGGGTCTGGAATTTTATGCTGTCGAAGCGGCGACGAATATATCCGTTCCCGAAAATCGCGAGCGGACGAAACGGGTTTTCGAGCGCGCGGCAAAGTTGGGAATCCCGGTCGTTTCTGTCGGCAGCTCCGGCAAATCCGATGACGAAGCATCGACTGAAAACTCGATCCGGGCGATTGCGGAATTGGCCGAGGCTGCATCGGATGTAGGAATCAAATTCGCCTTGAAATTGCACTACGGTCAAAGCATATACAATACCCGAACGGCGCTGCGCTTAATGGAAGAGGTCAAGCATCCGGCGCTCGGACTCAATTACGACCCGACCCATGTGGGACGGGTGGGCGATGACCCCGTTCAGACGATTGAGGCGCTGAAAAATTACATCATTCATGTGCATATTCGGGATACGTTATTGGAACAGCTGAAGATCGCTCCGCCTGAGTTGCAAATTGCCGGCAGAGGTACGACTCCACTGCCCGCCATCGTGCGCAAGCTTGTCGAGATCGGCTACCAAGGGGCGGCCAGTTTGGAAATAATCGGCGCGAAGCAGGGCTATTCACTGCCTCAGGTAACGGCAATTGCCGCAGAAAGCCATGGTTATTTAAGCCGATTGGTCCAGGAAGCCGAGGGGAAATGATCATGACGACCAAGACTCCTAATATACTGCTCATTATGACGGACCAACATAGAGCGGATATGATGACTTGCGCCGGCAACGATGAAGTGCCGACGCCCCATATCGATCGAATTGCGGAGAGAGGGGTGCGTTTTGCGAACGCTTACTGCCCGTATCCGGTTTGTCTTGCCTCCCGCAGTTCGTTGTTGACCGGGTTATACCCTCATCATACGGGCGCGATCAACAATAAGGATCGTTTGGACTGGCGGTACCGAACCGTAGCCAACCATTTTGCCGATTCCGGTTATTTAACCGGGTTAATTGGTAAAATGCATTTTAACGATGCGCACAAACACGGATTCGAATATTACTTATCCATCAACGACTGGTTGATGTATTTGGGGCCGAAAGCGCAGCTATACGCCAATGAAATCGCCAATCATCCGCTGTCACCGAATTTTTTCAATACATTAATAGATGATGGGGCGGGGTTTCCCGATGTTTCGGATTTGTGGGACGGTCCCAGCCTATGGGTTGGCCAAGTCAAACGGCACGATTTCAGTACGATGGCTTCGGAATTGGAAGCCGAGGATCATTTGGACGCGTTCATTGCCAGGGAGACGGTCAAATTTTTGAAGAGGTATCAGGATCAGCCGTTTTTCATGGTGGCCAGTTTTATGAAACCGCATTCTCCTTTCTATCCACCCAAAGAATATGCCGAGCGTTATCCCGTGGAGCGAATGGAACTGCCGCAAGTCGGGGATATCGAGGGGTATCCGGACGTTATTCAGAAGAGAATACGCCAATTTTCAAAGATTGACCCTCAACTGCGCAAAGCGCATCAGGCTGGATATAGGGGAAGCTTGGCGTTCGTCGACAAGTGCATAGGCGAGGTGTACGATGCCGTTGAACAATTAGGGCTACTGGACAATACGATTGTCGTGTACACGTCGGATCACGGCGAAATGGATGGAGAACACGGACTATATCAGAAATTTTGCATGTTCGAGCCATCGGTTAAAGTGCCTCTCATCGTCAGCTACCCCCGAATTCTTCCGGAAAATAAAGTGACACATGCTTTGACGGAATACATCGGGTTATATCCGACTCTCGCTGAATTGACTCATACGGAATTGAAATCGGGCACATGGAACAACAAGCGCTCCCCTACGGCGCCTATCACAGATGTCGGGAGTTTCGCCGACATCTTGCGCAACCCGGACAGCGCAGGACCCGAGACGATCTTTTGCGAGTATAATTTACGTTCGCTTCACCCGAATTACATGATTCGTACAGAACGTTATAAATACGTATACAACCAGGGAGATTCGTTGCATGAGCTATACGATCTCAAGGCAGATCCCGGAGAATTATCCAATCTCATCGGCGCGGCGGACATGAAACCTGTCATCGATCGGTTACAAAGGCAATTGTTTGAACGGTATCATCCGAAACAAAATCAATACAACTAAAAATTGGAGTGGGGGAATTCAAATGAATTTCATTAAAACCAGCTTCCTGATGTATGTTGTATTCCTGTTTGCGATGATTGTCGTTAGTTGTTCAGGTGGCAAGTCAGAGGAAACCTTGAAGACTGAGGCGCCTTCGAAAGCTCAAGCCGTCGAGGCCAAGTCTGATGTGAAGCCCGAGACAAAACCACCGGTCACCATCACGTTCTATAAATGGTTCGTCGGATTAACCGCGGACCAGTTCGATACGTTCTTCAAAAACCCGGTGCAAAAAAAATTCCCCAACGTCACCTTGCAATTCATTGATGGCATAGCGAATAGTCCCACAATGCCGGAAAATATGATTCTCGCCGGAACCCCGATCGATATTATCCTGACAGGCAACGCGACGATACCCTCTTTGGTAGACCTTAATCTCCCCTATGACATGAACGACCTCGTTAAAAAGAATAATGTTGATCTGACCAAATTTGATAATGCCGCAATCACTGCCATGAAGGACAGTGGGGTCCATGGAGAATTATACGGCATTCCTGTTTTCCAGAATCTCCCGACTTTATTTTACAACAAGGACATATTTGATAAATTTGCCGTTGCTTATCCCAAAGGAGAATCCACTTGGAACGATATTCTTGAGCTTTCCAAAAAACTTACCAGACAAGATGGCGATATTCAGTTCAAGGGAATTATTCCCCCCAATGCTTTTGATTTCGATGGGCAAAAAGCAGCGCCTTTAGTCGATACGAAAAATATGAAGGCGCTGGTCAACACTACAACATGGCAAGAGTTGCTTAAATTAATGTATTCCTTCTATCAAATCGACGGGATCATGCCTCCGGGCAATGGGGCAACCCTCTTCTACAAGGATCATACTTCGGCAATGCTTGGCAATTGGATGATTAACCATCTTACCCAGTCGTTAGACGGCTTGAATTGGGATATGACAACGTATCCCAGTCTCAAGGAACAGCCGGGCATTGGACGAAAAATTGATGCTCAAGCTTTGTTGATAGGCGCTTCAAGTAAACAGAAAGATCAGGCATTTGAAATTATTTCGTATCTTACTTCGGAAGATGTTCAAGTATCCTACACTCGCAACGGTAGGTTGACTATATTGAACAATCAGAAAATAAAAGATCAATTTGGCATGGACCTGCCTGTTATGAAAGGAAAAGATTTGAAGGATGTACTTAAAATTAAAAACTCCAATTTTAGAGTTACGAAATATGATGACCTCATATGGAAACCAATTAACAACATATTCAACAGTGATGTTATAACCGGCAAAAAAGATATAAACACCGCTCTGCGTGAGGTGCAAGAACAAACGGATGCCGCATTGGCGCAAGAAATGGCGAAATGATGTCTTCTACGGTTCGGCCGTCGGAGTACTGATAACGCAAATTCTGAAGCGTAAGGGATGTCTTCGACAACGGAATAGGCATCCCTTACTATTTAAGCTTCCCCGATCTAGGCGAGAATGGGGCAGAGGCTGCCAACGATGGGCTGCGACATCTGCGGCTTCAGCGATTCGGTGACAACATGAGGCTTCCCGTTGTAGGTGGTGCCGTCCGGCATGTAAATGATGGCGAACGCACGACGCGGCTGAGCCGTTGTGTTCGCATGAGCGTAGTGGAAGGTGAGGCCGTGATGGAACGTGCAGCCTCCGGCTTTCATCCGGCAAATTACAGGTTGCACGTTCTTAATGTCGTGATCTTGGACGTAATGATACACGTCTATCGCACCATTGAGAGGGGTGGCGGGGAATTTGCCCGCTTTATGCGATCTCGGCACAAACATCATGCAGCCGTTATTCTCATCCACATCATCCAACGCAATCCAGATGGATAAGCCGCCGGGCTCGTTCATCGGCCAGAAAGGAAAGTCCTGATGCCACGGAGTCGGCTTGCTGTCGTTAGGCATTTTCCACAAAGCATGGTCGTGAAACAGCCGAATGGAGGAAGCGCCTGCTAGCTGCTTAGCCATGCCCGCCAGTCGCTTATCCGACGTATAGCGGGCTACGCCCGCGTGATCGCGCCAGCAATTGACAACTTGGTTCAGCACTCGCGAATAGCCCCCATTCGGCCTGTTGCGGTCCTTATGGAGCGTATTTCCGTCCGCTAGCTCTTGGGTCATTGCCTCTTCCATGTAGCCCTTCAGTTCAACAATTTCCTCCTCGGCAAGCACATCGTTGACTTGCAGAAACCCGTTCTCCCTGAAGAAATCGACCTGCTCCTCTGAGAGAACATATTGGTCATGCGTATTCGGTAAGGCATTCATGCATTCTCACTCCTTGGCCTGTGATATACCCCATTTATACATGGAGTTCTTTGTGATTTCTTGGATAATCCTGCAATATAGTGTGCGAATTATGTTAGTGGGGAAGTGAGCGAATTGCTGGAATACTTGCCTAGTAAAAACTATTTGGAAAGCGAACGCTTCCCGTTCGCGATCGAATGGCACACTCTGAAGCCCGGCCGAACAACGGCTTTGCATGCCCATGAATTTCTGGAGTTGGTCTATGTCGCAGGAGGAACGGGAGAGCACTGCTATAACGGCCGCAACTACAGGCTGTCCCGTGGAGACGTATTCGTCATAGCCAGCCAGGTTCAGCATTCGTACCGAGTGGATACGGATCAGCCCCTGATCGTTTGCAATCTGTTGTTTCTGAAGGAGCTGTTGAACCGAGAGCTGAATGCAATGACGGCGGTTACTTCATTCGTTCATTTCTTTTATGTCGAACCGTTCCTTAAACAGACGGCGTTGTTTGAGTCTCATCTTTCCTTAAGTCCGCATGCTTGTACGGAGATGGAGTTTTTGCTTCAGCGAATCGGCAAGGAGCATAAAGAAAAGAGGATGGGCTACGAAATCGGAGTCAAGGCCAATCTGATCGAGCTGTTCCTGCTGCTCAGCCGCTGCTATGAGGAGAGTTCACATCCCCCCTTTTCCGTCGCGACGGATACGGATTCGATGGAGTATATCAGCCGATTCGTTCAATTGAATTATGATCAAAACTTGAGCATTGCACAGTTATGCCGCATGTGTGGAATGAGCGAGTCGAAGTTTGCGGCGGCATTCCGCAAGCATTCAGGAACGACCTATATTAAATTCAGGAACCGGTGTCGGATCGAAATCGCGAAAGACATGATCGTAAATTCAAACGAAAAGATCGTTTCGATAGCGCAACAGGTCGGCTTCGAGGATATAAGCAACTTTAACCGAACGTTCAAGGAGATCGTCGGGATGTCTCCCAGACAGTACCGTCAACTTGTTTCAGATAAGTATTGAATGTGTCAGTGACTCATATTAGTATTAAAAATAACCGCTACAACAGTTCAGAATCTAGATCTGGAGGTACTGTCCACCCTCTCCCTTTTTGCTCCGCACACCCCGGATCTTGTCTATTAGAACAGGACATCAGCGAATAGGAGACAACCCGAAATAAGGGACAGTGTATCGAGGAACATCGTGGTACATAGCGAAGAAAGGCGGTTTGATCTTGATGGAAGCAAGGAAAGATTGGACAAAGCTTCGCGAGCATCATCCCAATATCTTGTGGATCTGCACGGATTCGCAGCGGCACGATACGCTGGGCTGCTACGGCAACTCGTTCGTCCGAACTCCGAACATTGATCGATTGGCTTCGCAAGGCGTGTTGTTCGAACGCGTGTTCAGCCAAAATCCGCTGTGTACGCCGAGCCGAGGCAGCTTCTTGACCGGTCGCTACCCCATAACAAGCGGATTGAGGCAGAACGGACAAAATATTCGGCCCACCGAAAAGCTCGTAACCCGTTTGCTGGCGGACGAAGGCTATGTATGCGGTCTTGCAGGAAAGCTGCACCTTCATGCATGCGATCACCGCATTCGTTTGTTTGGGCAAGAAGGTTGGAAAGGCAAACAAGCAAACCTTTTCTTTCGCGGCGTGGAAGAACGGATTGACGATGGCTATGCGGAAATGTTTTGGGATCATGCCCCGAAGCATGAGACTCCATCAAGCGCTTACAAGCGCTGGTTGCTGGAAAAAGGGGCGACTTACCAAACCACACAGCGCGATGATTCCAAATATCTACAAAATGGAATGCCGGGCGAGCTACATCAGACGACGTTCTGTGTAGATAAAGCGATCGGATTCATTCAAGCCTATGAGGATTCGCCCTACCCCTGGTTGTTCTCGGTCAACATTTTTGATCCTCATTTTCCGTTTGATCCGCCTGAATCGTATTTGAGCCGTTATTTGGATAAACTGGACGACATTCCGCTGCCGGATGTCAAACCAGGCGAGTTGGATCGAAAGCCCCCTTACCAACTCCAATTCGCATCTGCAAGCAAATATGACTTCCATACGATGAACGATCGCGATCACCGAATGCTTAAGGCTGCCTACTGGGCGATGGTCGATCAGATCGATGAGCAGGTCGGCCGGCTGCTGGATGCTCTGGAGCGTACCGGCCAAAGGGAGAACACGATCATCGTCTTCACGTCCGATCACGGCGAGCTGCTCGGCGATCATGGCTTATATTTGAAAGGGCCTTTCCTGTACGATTCGTCCATTCACGTCCCGTTGATCATTTCCTATCCGAAAGCGATCGAAGGTGGCAGACGGAGCGATGCTCTCGTCGAGCTGGCTGATCTTGCACCGACGCTGCTAGAAGGTGCTGGGCTGGAACGCTATCCGGGCATGCAGACCCGGTCTTTGTGGTCCTACCTGACCCAGTCGGGGCCGCTCGGGGAATTCCGCAGCGACGTATACT
>JAJFMO010000125.1 GCA_020697475.1 Paenibacillaceae bacterium
TGGCGGCAAAGGCGCGGAAATTCTTCCGTGAAGCCTATAAATTTACGCTGACCGTAGGAGTGGGCAATATCTACGAAGGGATGATGCGGGTTCGAACGTCGTACCTCGAGGCCGTACGAGCTTCCTATTATCGGCTGGTCAGAGGCAACGATCAAACGATTTTTTATTCCGACGTCGAATCGGAGAGGGATACGGAATACCGTTATCCGACAGAGCGGGAAGAACAACTGGTAATGGCCATCAGGCAAGGCAAAAGTGAAGAAGCGGCAAGCATTATTCAGGCGGTAACAGGCGACATCACCCGCCGATCGCTCACACCGGAGGCAGCGAGGATCGTCTGTTTTGGCATCGTCCATACGATCATGCGGACGTTGGACGAGATGGATCTCGGACGAGGGGAACTGTTTGCCGGCGATATCTTGTCCCTGCTGCCCCGGCGGTTTGAGACGGTGGACATACTTGAAGCGCGGGTGGTGGAGTATTGCCGGCAAGTTTGCGATTTCATCTCCAATAACAAAGAAAGTAAAAACTTCGCGCTGCGCGACAGCATCTTGGCGTATGTAGAAGAGAACTTTCGAGAGCCGTCCTTGGATTTGAGGAGTATCGCGACACAGTTTCAGCTTTCGCCGTCCTACCTGACTCGTCTGATGAAAGATCAGACTGGAACGTCGCTCATCCGCTATGTGGATGCGCTGAGGATGGAGGAGGCGAAGCGATTGCTGCGGAGCACAGACTTGCCGGCAAAACATATTGTGACTCAGGTTGGATATGTTGACGAAAGCAATTTTTTGCGAAAATTTAAAAAGAAAGAAGGCGTTACCCCCATGCAGTTTCGCTCGTTGATGAAGGGGAAATCGTAATAGACTCCTGGAAATTAGCTGCAGTTTTTGGTTTCAGTAAGCGCTAGCCATGTTGTTGTGTATTAATTGCACAAGTATGGCGATTGTGCGCAAGGGTGAGGCGGAGGCGAGGGTGGCGATGAAGGCGAAGAGTGGAATCGTCGTCGAAGACGGAGGCGTAACGGACGCTACGGACCTTATTTCGATCTATAGAGCCAATTCTGTATTTTAACGGACCCCAGCGCCTCTATTCGTTTGTAATAAGTCGATTTTCTTGTGTAATCATGCCAATAAGGTCGCTGAGGTCCGTAAGCCCTCAGAATAGGCGCTTTACTCCTAATTAACGCTCCACAGGTCCGTTAGGTTCTTTAGCAGCCCCAGCCCACTTCCCTATTTGCGATAAAAGTAGCAGGGGCGAGCGAGCTAGTTGCGGAAACCAAAACTATATGCGGTAAAAGTAGCAGACAAGAACGAGCCGGTTCGGGGAATCCCGTTGCTTGGAGGTTTAAACTAACTTAACGTTTTTTCGAGCCCTTATTTTGAGGGAACGATGGGGGTAAGCAGCAATTAAGGTAGTTTGGAGTCCTTATTCCGGACTTCAGAGTAGAAACGGGGGCTTCTCATTCAAGTAACGTTCTGAAAAGACAAAAGTGGGAAAATAGCGCATTGAAACAACCTTATTGTGCATGCGATAGATCCGATATGTCGAACGATTCGACTACGACGAGTGTAATCCGGCCTGTGTCGCCTGTAAGATCGGATTTCCCGACATGCAGCAGTCCGGGCGCCGCGGCCACACACTCGTTATGTCGCAAAATCCGCCTACTGCGCAAAACTTTAGTGGGCTGGAAGAAAACTTACTTAGGAAACGGTGATTTGCGGCTACTGTGTAAATAATTGCAAGTGTCCGCAACTCTTGCTGATGTACATCGGCCCTTGAGTCCCTTACCATGGAGACGCAGGGGTATCTTTGTTGCCCTTGACTTGACACTCCCAGGGAGGGAATTGATTTGTTAAGGAAAAAATGGGTGAAGGCGGGCATGACTTTGTTGCTGGCCGCTCTGCTCATGCCGGCGGGATGGTACGGCGGCAACCGGGCCTATGCCAGCAGCACGATTGCCAGCGACGATTGTCAGCGAAGCGTAGGCACAGGGTGGGGATCGGCGGATAGCGGAGGCGCCTGGACCATGTATCCGGACGGGTCGTATACTTGGACCAACGGCACTACCTGCAATATGCAATCGATAGCTGCCAACCTAACCCATCAGGCTACGTTGGTCGACGTCTCGGCACTGGATACGGATACCGTTGTCAGCTTCAAAGTATCCAAGACGCCGGCAGGAGACGCATTCCGCATCCAGATTCCTTCGCGGACAAGCGATAGCGGCGATTCCAACGGATACCGGCCTTATGTCGATATTAAGCCGGACGGAACGTTTCGCCTCGGAGCGTTGAAGCATGTCAGCGGAACGAACACATCACTTGGAACTGCCGTGACGCCAAGTCCGACCTTCACAACGACGAGCAAATACTTCGTCCGTACGATCGTGGAGGGCACGTCTCCGACCACGATCAGCGTCAAGCTGTGGAAGGATGGAACAAGTGAACCGACTAACCCGCAGTTCACCGCTACAGACAGCGATTCGGCGCTTCAGACGGCGGGACATGTAGCGCTTCGCACCTATACCTACCCCGGTCTGACGAATTACCCGCTGACGGCGCTCTTCGACGACTATGTCGTCAATTCGGATTCGACCTACCCGAGTGTCCCGACCGGAGTTTACGTCCGGCTCCATCATGACGACCTGTTCGATCCCGGCCAAGGCGGAGCCGCATGCAAAACTCAAGTGGCGGAAGCATTGAGCCGCAGCTACGTTCACGGAGTCAGCCTGTATGTGGATTGGGCGGACTTGCAGCCTTCCCAATCAACGACACACTCTCAGCAGGTTGCCTACATTGGAACGTTGCTCGACCGTCTGGATGATTGCGCGGCAACAGCCGGCAAAGCGGCGGATCAATACGGTGTAAGGATTCCAGCCTTCATCCATCTGGAGCCGACGGCGCTGCCCGGTTGGGCGACGCTCACTCCACTCCCCAGCGGAAGCAGTCCGAAGCACCGGGTCAACAACGCCGTCAGCAACTCGGCGGGTACTGGGCTCGATGTGATTAGTTTCGCCACTATACCGGGCGGAGCTTTCAGCACCGATGTGCCGTATTCGCAGGCTCCCGTCTACCAGCAGGTGGTCAAGGATCTGCGCTCCGTGATCGCGGATGGCCTGGATACGTACGATCCTAACGGCTATAAAGTGCCGGTTGTTCAACTCATTGCCCCGGCCATGCAGAGCAACGAGATGGGCGTCCCGGGCAACACTACGCAATTCCCGCGCGGGGGCAGCCCGGACATTTATTGGACCACCTTGTCGGGAGCGAATGTGGCAGACGCTTGGACGGAAGCGAAGCATGCTGCGGCATTTAACGATGCCGCATCGGATATGAGCAATTATCCGGCGTTTACCAAGCGCACCTGGGCGTTCAACTTTACCTCGGATGCTTCGGTGACGCTGTCCGACCAGACAGGCGTTGTGGCCACTTTGCGCAGCGAGCACCCGGCTGGGGCGGACCGCGTTATCGTTAAGCAAGAGAATCTGGCTACCAATTATGCCGGAGCAACGGTTTGGCGGGATAACTATCGCAGCGGCGAGTCCGGCAACCAGTTCCAACCAAGCTATTGGATACAGAATCAGGAATTCCATGCTTGGGAGCTGTGGGTGCCATACACGTCGGGCAATGGGACAGCGCTTGCGGCTAAAGCTTCGAGTCTGATGAACTATCCGACTCCAGGTACCCCGCCCAGCTTGTCCCAGCTTGACGAGAACGCCCGGTTTCTCCATTTTCCGACGGACGGTTCTGCGCCATACGGAGAGAGCGGAACGCTATGGGTGGAAATCTGGTCGCGTGACCTGTCCGACGCAGCAGTGACCAATTTCCCTGAGTTTGCCCAGTTTGCCAGCGATCTCGACTCCCATATCCGCAGCCATGCGGCGGTTTTCTCGCCGTAATGGACGCGAATGTAAAGAATCGTCATAGGGGAAAATATTGCTGATAGACTGCCCTCGGGCGCTTTGTTAAGGTGAATAAGGTGAACGGTCCTAAGCTTGGGCGGCGGATCGTTCCCTTATTTTATTACTTAGAGGAGGAATTTGTTTTGCAACTCAGAGGGGTAGCAAGAATGGTCGTTCTGTTCGTTGTTATTGCCATGATTTCCGCTTGCGGCGCCGGCGGCGGCGCGCAGACGCCGGGGGGGAGTGCGCCTGACGGCAAGGCGGACACCGCCGCCAAACCGAAAGAGGAAAAGCACGATCCGATGACGCTAAAGCTGTACCAATACGGCTTGGCTTTGACGGACAGCGATTTCAGCAAGCTGTTCGCTGATCCGGTGAAGAAGAAATTTCCTTACATTACGTTGGAACTGATCCGGATGGGCAAGGGGATGCAGCCGGAGGATTTGTTGGCGGCAGGGGATTTCCCTGATATTTTGTTCTCGTCGAACGGCAAGATTCCCTACTTGACCGATCTGGGCGTGCTGGCGGATTTAAACCCGCAGGTCAAGAAAAACAATACCGATCTCAACAGGTTCCAGCCGGATATTCTGAATGTGATCAAAAATTACGCCGCCGGGGGCGAAGTGTACGCCTTACCTTTCTCCCGCAATTTTTCTCCGCTGTTTTACAATAAAGATCTGTTCGACAAGTTTGGGGTCTCCTATCCGAAGGACGGGTTGACCTGGAATGATGTGCACGATTTGGCGCAGAAGTTGAGCCGCAGCGACGGCGGAGTGAGCTATCGCGGGTTTGATTACGGACAGGTGCCGGATACGGCAGGCTCGATCTTGTCGCTCGGGTACGTGAACCCGAAGACCAACAAATCGATTATCAATACAGATTCTTGGAAAAAGGTTTTCAACCTGCTTCAGGGATTCTACTCCATTCCCGGGAATATGCCGGAAAAAGCGGATTTCGGAGACCTGAACAAGGCCAGGAAGGAATTTACGGAAGGCCGTCTGGCTATGTTTATTGACAAAGGAAATGGCCTCGTGCCGATGCTGCAGGATTTGGACAATCAACATAAGCCGCTCAACTGGGACTTGACGGCATCTCCGAACTTTCCCGAAGCGCCGGGCGTGGAAGGGCGGATGGACATCCATCTGTTTGAGGTGTATGCCAAAGGCAAGCATCAGGACGATGCCTTTAAGGTCATTGACTATTTGACGTCCAAGGACATCGAGATGCTGGCCAGCGGCGGCGGCCGGGTAACTTCGTTGACGGACAAAGCAGTGCAAAACAATTATGGGAAAGAATTGTCGGCGCTTAAAGGCAAGCATATCGAGGCGATTTTCAAGAGCAAACCCGCCCCGCTGCCCCCGTCTACAGATTATGACGGCCTTGTTCAAAAACAGGTAACCGCTGCGTTCAAGAGTGTTGTGCTGGATGGGCAGGACATCAACAGCGCCCTGAGAGCCGCACAGGAAGCTGCCGACAAGGCGATCGCCGAAGAATTGGCGAAGTAACCGTCCGGATTCACCGGGCAAATTGTTAGACAGCAGTCCATCTGCGCTTGAACCGTTCATGCGCGGATGGGCTTATTTTTAATCGGGAAAGTGAGTGTGGATATGGAGCTGGCAATTTCTTTGAATGTATTCGATATCGACATGGATAAGCTGGAACAAGGGGTTAAGCGAAGCGCGGCAGCCGGCTTTGCCTGTCTGGATTTTAACTTCTGCGACTATTATCGAGTATTGCAAGGAATGACGTGGGAGCGGGAAAAAGCGTGGGTAACCCGGGTGAGCGATACCGCAGATGCGGCGGGGGTCCGGTTCGTTCAGGCGCACGGCCCGATGTATCGCGGGAAGCTGGATGACACGTTCATTGACCTGTGTGAACGATCGTTGCGTTCGGCGGCGATTGCCGGTGTGCGTTGGGTGGTGATTCACCCGATAAATCTTACATCAGCTGCTGCGTATGATCGTTCGGACAGAAGCTTGCTGCTGGGGCAAAATGTTGATTTTTTGAACCGGATTTTGCCTGTCGCTGAGCAAGTCGGGGTAGGGATTGCCGTTGAGAATATGATGGATCATCGTACGAAGGAAGGAGCTTGCCGCCAGGTGTACGGCTCCACGCCTGAAGAATTGGCGGAGCTCGTCGACACGGTAAACCATCCTCTGGTAGGTGTCTGCTGGGACACCGGCCATGCGCTGATCCAGGGTCTGGATCAGCACAGTGCGTTGTCGGCGATCGGCCATCGTCTTAAAGCGACCCATATTCAAGACAACGATGGTTTGACGAGTTCACACTTTCTCCCCTATCATGGGATTATCGACTGGGATGCAATTATGCATGCGCTTCGCGATATCCGGTATACCGGGGCCTTCGCGTTCGAAACGCATAGGGCGATTCGCAGCTTGCCGGATGAGTTGCGCGACAGTGCACTTAAACATGCCGCTTTGCTGGGGAATTACTTATTAAGCAAGATAGGGGAGAATGAACCATGACGGAAAGTATCCGAATCTACTGGATGACCGACCTGCATTTGAAAGACAGCGTGACAGGACAGCCCGAGGCGGAGGACGCGATTCGCCGGGAGCGTCACTACTATGCAGCCAAGGACAAGCTGTGGCAGGCTGTGGAGATGATCAACCGGGACAAGCCGGATTGCGTTGTCTGCACAGGGGATATGAACGATTCAGTGCAATCGTTCGCCACCTTTGCCGAAGCGTGGGAGAGGGTACCGGGGCAGAAGGCGATTACGCTGGGGAACCATGACCTGAACAACGATTATTCGACGATTGTCGACGAGCTAGGCTACGGGGATCGTCCGGTGATTTCGGGTAGCCATTTCAACCGTTCGTTCGCTTTGCGCAATGGGGAGGTTCAGGCAAGGGTGATCGTGCTGGACACGAATATCGGTCCAGACGGGCAACATCGCAGCAACGTCGAAGGCACGATTCAAGAGGACGCTTTCCGCTGGCTGGAGGAAGAGATGCTCGGGTGTGCGGAGAAGACGATTCTCGTCTTTACGCACAACGGGCTGGGCGGGCCGGCGAAATTTTTCGACCAGCAGCATGTTGAGCGCTTCATGAAGCTTGCCGATCGGGTTTCGACGGAGAAGCCAGGGACGCATATCTACAATATGGCGGGGCATCACCACGTTCACCCGACAGCTGTCGTGAAGGAGATTGCGCCGCATTTTACGTTCGTCAACGGGGTGGCGATGATCGCCGAAGCGGTGTCATACATCAATATCGTATCTGTGCGTGCCGACGGGGGAATCGACCTGGATTACAGCGAAGTGCGGTATAACGGGGCGGGATAATCCGGCCGGCCAATTCGGGTCAGCTAGTTATAGTAACCAAATCTATTTGCTCCAAAAGTGGCAGACGAGAGTGAGCCGGTTCGGGGAATCCACGTTGCTTGGAGGTTTAAACTAACATAACGCTTTTTCGAGCCTTTATTTGATGGGAACGATGGGGGTAGGCAGCAAATATGGTTGTTTGGAGCCCTTATTCCGGACTTCTGAGAAGAAACGGGCCCAACCCTTTCAAATAACGTTCTGAAAAGACGCTATGAAGCGAATAAAGCAAGAGTGGGGAAAATAGCGTATCGAAAAAACCTTATTGTGCTCTTTCCGATATGTTGAACTATTCGAACCACGACGAGTGTATTCGGCTTATGTCGCTTGTCAGATCGGATTTCCCGAATTGCATCAGCCTGTGCGCCGCCGCCACACACTCGTTATCTCGCTTCATCCCGATTATGCGACATAAGGTGGGGAGAAGGTTGCGAGTGGCGGGGTGCTGAAGTGTTGGCGCTGGATTGTTGGGATGCAGTAACATTTAACCTTTGGGACCATTTGTGGCACGGGTGGTGCAGTGGTGCGGTGACGAGATCTCTAACAGTTGAAAACTTGGCCTATTTGGCTTCAATTGCCCCACTTCCACCTCTAACGGTTGCAAGATGTGCTTAATTCCCCGCTCAAAGCTCAATATCGTTGAAAACGGCAAATTAGCATCCGGTTACGACCGTTAGAATTTGGAAGGGCTGATTTCTAACCGTTTAGCCTTTCCTGCAACCGTTACAATTCGGAGGGAAGGCGGAAAGGCATCCACATGCAGAATCGTCCTCCATCGTTAAGCAAATATATAAAAATTTCGCATACTTTTGGCTGGCGTGAGAAGTCGAAGGGTTAGTGAAAAAGCGAACGGATCTGAGCGACGTTATTCGGGGGCAAAAGCGCCTTTTTTGAATACTTACGGAACTGTGAGATCTTATTCTTACTTGAATACGGGAAATTCATGCCTCAACGAACAAATAAGGGCGCTAGGTTCCGTTGCGTATGTTGAATTTGCTAGCCTTCACCTCCACTCCTCCAGCGCAAAAAAACGAAGCCTGCCCGCCCCAACGGGCAGACAAGCTTCGATTCCTCCAACTTACCGCCCCTCGCCATCGTTGACGAGCTTGGTAATGCCGTCTTGCGCGTCGCGCTGAGCGGTGTTCAGATCCTTTTTCCCCTGAATGTAGTCCCACATG
>JAJFMO010000126.1 GCA_020697475.1 Paenibacillaceae bacterium
ACGCCATCTCCTCATCGTAATGGGCGATATAGCCGGCGATATCTTCTTCGGAATCACCGCGCTTGCGGTTGCGGTCAACGATACGATCCAGGTCGACGTAGATAAAGATTTGGACTACTTTATCGCCGTACAATTCCTTCAGGATTCGGCCGCCATGCCGGTTCAGGATCAGGTAAATGAACTGGTGAGTACCCAGCATCTGTTCGATATCCTGGCGCTTAATTCCGTAAAGTCTGTCGTCCAGCTCGATCACTTCGACGAATTCATCATTGGCGCGTGCGGCTTCGAAAGCCTCGCGGGTAATGAAGTGGTACTCCTGCCCGTCGACTTCGCCGGGCCTTGGGGCGCGGGTCGTGTACGACAAGACTTGCTTTAATCCGAGCGTTGAGCCGGACATCTCCGCTACCGTCTTGCGGCCGGCGCCGTTGGGACCGGTGAACACGAAAATTTTCTGAGTGTCAAGATTCATGGAAAACCTCCTTTAATCGATAATGATCGCTGACAAACTATTCGCTTGTTTTATTTTACAACTTATTTGCCTTGGGGTAAACCATGGGTTCGATTGTGTATAAAATACGACCCGGTAGGAAATAAAAAAACAAGGATTATTAGGCACATAAGCGGTTTAAGAACAATTTGTGAACCTCCCCCGGTTCGATTGACAAACCTAGGCGGCAAAATTATAGTTAATGTGTGACATAAGTATCAGTAAAGTGGGGTTGATCAGTGTGAGTCGATGGAAATTCATGTGGCGTCTCGCTCCTCTTATCGGGGTGTTGGCGTTTATATTAACCGGGTGCGGCGATCCGACGTTGTCTGCGTTGACGCCTAAGGGACCGGTTGCCAGGGATCAGATGTTTCTGATGATTCTCAGTTTATCCGTTATGATATTCGTCTTTGTTGTCGTTATGGCTATCTACATATACGTGTTGGTACGCTACCGCAGACGCAAAGGCGATAACAAGATCCCCAAACAAGTGGAAGGCAACCACAAGCTGGAGATTCTCTGGACTGTTATCCCGATCATTCTTCTGATTATTATCGCTGTTCCTTCGATTACGCAGACGTTCGACCAAGCGAGAGATATGCGGAAAGAGAAGGACGCCATTCACGTTAATGTCATCGGCCATCAGTTCTGGTGGCAGTTTGAGTATCCCGATCTGGGGATCACCACGGCTCAGGACTTGGTTATCCCGACTGGGAAATACGTTTCGTTCGATGTAGTATCCGCCGATACAAATCACTCCTTCTGGATTCCCGTACTCGGTGGGAAGATCGACGCCAACCGGGGAATACACAATGTCTTCTATTTAAAATCAGATGAAGTGGGAATTTTCAAGGGCAAGTGCGCCGAGCTTTGCGGAGCGTCCCACGCCTTGATGGATTTCAAAGTCAACTCGGTGTCTTCGGCTGAATTTGACGCTTGGGTGAATAAGATGAAGGCTCCGCCTGCGGCCGTTCCGGCAAGTGCGGCGAAAGGCGAGCAGATCTTTAAAGATAACTGCATGTCTTGTCATGCTACTGGCGTAAACGACAAGAGTTTCGGTCCGAATTTGAACGGATTTGCCAGCCGCGAGATGGTAGCTGGAATCCTTGAACATAACGATGCGAACCTGAAACGTTGGATTAACGACCCGTTGGCAGAGAAGCCCGGCGCCACCATGCCGAAGGTTGGCTTGAACGATGATCAACTCAATGAAGTCATTAAATATTTGGACACGTTAAAATAACTTTGGCGGAAAGAGGAGGCTTTTAAGGTGGCTCACGCGCATAAGGTAAAACAATACCGCGGCGTCATGGATTGGCTGACGACCGTGGATCATAAAAAAATCGGAATATTGTATCTTGCCGCAGCGGCATTCTTCTTCTTGGTCGGCGGATTGGAAGCCGTGCTCATTCGCGTTCAATTAATGTATCCCGAGCAGAACATCTTCGTCGGCGAGGCGTTCAACCAGTTAGTGACCATGCATGGCACGACGATGATTTTCTTCGCGGCGATGCCGGCGATTTTCGGTTTTATGAATGTGGCCGTACCGCTGCAGATCGGTGCACGTGACGTTGCTTACCCGTATGTGAATGCTTTGAGCTTCTGGCTGTTCCTTGCCGGAGGCGTCTTGATGAATACGAGCTGGTTCCTGGGCGGCGCGCCCGACGCAGGTTGGACAGCCTATGCTCCGCTTTCCACAACTGCATATTCCGGTTTCGGAATGGACTTCTATGTGCTCGGATTGCAGATCGCCGGTATCGGTACGCTGATCGGCGCCATCAACTTCCTGGTTACCATTATTAATATGAGAGCGCCGGGTATGACGTTTATGCGTATGCCCCTGTTCACTTGGACGGCTTTCATTACTTCGGTACTTCTGCTGTTCGCTTTCCCCGCGTTTACCGTCGCACTCGTGGAATTGATGTTCGATCGTATCTTTTCAGGCAACTTTTTCGAAGCTTCCAAGGGCGGCAACGTAGTCCTCTGGCAGCACTTATTCTGGATTTTCGGACATCCCGAAGTTTATGTTCTGATTCTTCCCGCATTTGGGATTATTTCCGAAGTCGTATCTGTATTCTCGCGAAAAAGACTGTTTGGATATAGCTCGATGGTGTTTGCCACGATTCTGATCGGTTTCCTCTCCTTCATGGTGTGGGTTCACCATATGTTCACAACAGGCATGGGACCGGTGGCCAACTCGATCTTTGCCGTGGGTACGATGGCCATCGCCGTGCCGACAGGGATCAAGATTTTCAACTGGCTGTTTACGTTGTGGGGAGGATCAATTACCTTTAACACAGCCAGTCTATGGGGAATTTCGTTCATCCCGGCATTCGTGGTTGGCGGTATGACCGGAGTGATGTTGGCTGCTCCTCCAGCGGACTTTCAGTATCAAGACAGCTACTTCGTTGTTGCGCACTTCCACTACGTTATTGTCGGCGGGGTCGTGCTTGGATTGTTCTCCGGGGTTTACTATTGGTGGCCGAAGATGTTCGGGCGCCTGTTGAACGAGACGTTGGGCAAACTTCACTTCTGGACATTCTTTATCGGTTTCAATTTGACATTCTTCCCGCAGCACTTCCTCGGATTGATGGGGATGCCTCGCAGGGTATTCACGTACTTGCCGGGTCAAGGGCTTGAAGAAGGCAACTTTATAAGCACGATTGGCGCCGGACTAATGGGAATTGGCATGCTGTTCTTCCTTATTAACATCATTATCACGAGCGTCAAGCCGAGAACGGCGACGAACGATCCATGGGATGCCAGAACGCTTGAGTGGGCGATTTCCTCTCCTGCGCCGGAATACAATTTCAAGCAAACTCCGCTGATTCGCGGTTTGGATGCATTCTGGAAAGAAAAGACGGCAGGCAACAAGGAGATGACTCCCGCCGAACCGCTCGGACCGATACACATGCCTTCTTCTTCGATCATGCCGGTTGTCATGTCAATCGGGTTCTTCATCTCAGGCTTCGGCTTTATGTATAAAGTGTACTGGGTAGCCATTCTCGGTCTGGTTGGTGCTCTGTTGGTCATGCTCTGGAGATCCTTATACGACGACCACGGCAGACATATCGAAGTTGAGGAATTGCAAGATGAGGGGGTCAAAGCCTAATGTCGAATACACATCATGCCGCTGCCGCATTGCCGGCGGAACCGGAAAGGGCGACCCTCGAAGGAAGAAATAAAATTCTCGGCTTCTGGTTGTTTCTTGGAGCGGAATGCGTCCTGTTCGGAACGTTATTCGCTACGTTCGTCGCGTTGCGCAACCAAGTACCCGAAGGTCCTACCGCTAGTGAATTGTTTAATTTATCGACCGTAGCATTGTCCACCTTCATACTGTTGACCAGCAGTTTGACCAGTGTGATGGCTACGATGGCGATGCACCGCCACAAGGTAAAACCAATGCTTGGCTGGTTGGTCATCACGGTATTGCTTGGTCTGGCATTCCTTGGGTTAGAAATTTACGAGTTCAACGAGTATGTCATGGAAGGCCATACGTTTACCAGCAGTGCGTTTGCAACCTCGTTCTATACCTTGGTCGGCTTTCATGGAAGTCACGTCGCTTTCGGAGTACTGTGGATCACCACCTTGATTTTACAGACGTTGAAGAAGGGCTTGACGGTCGTTACCGCTCCCAAGTTTTACGTAGCCGGTCTTTACTGGCACTTTATCGATGTCGTCTGGGTATTCATCTTTACGGTAGTTTACCTGATGGGAAAGGTGGGGTAACCGATGAGCTCTCAACATGAACATACCGCTGCAGAGAATCATGCGCATCGACAGGAAGGGCCGAGGAATCATTACATTTCGTTCGCCCTATCGATCATCCTGACGATTCTGGCTTTCGCGGGAGTCGTATACGGAGGATTGGATCGAGGTTTCGTTCTTGCCTTCATCGTGATCTTGGCCATCGTACAGGCTGTATTCCAGATGGTGTACTGGATGCACATGAAAGATCGCGGTCACTTGTACCCCATTATGTTTATTGTCATGGGTGCTGTTATTGCCGGCATTGCCGTTTTCACGGCTGTATACTGGATGTGGTGGTAAGTTCACCTTCGGCAGACGGGTGCGTCAGCGCCCGTCTGTTTTTAGTTTCGAAGCAAAGTACCTGATTTAGCTTCGCAGCATAACTCCACTTTGTGGGGTAAGGTATCGGGGTCCCCGCAAAGTACTAGAATCAGCTTCGAAGCATGTCTCCACTTTGTGGGGTATTTTAGGAGGGTTAGATGATGAAGTGGACGGATTTGGGATTTACCAATTTGTGGAGCCCTGCAGTGCTTTTCTTTATTGTATTGTTGGGCGTGGCATATGGATTAGCCGTAGGCAAATGGCGCCCTTTCTTTCAAGATTCATCGCCTGTTAGCGCAAAACGGCAATTTTCGTTCTATAGCGCTTTGGTCCTTTACTATATTGCATACGGCAGTCCGATGAATTATATGGGACATCACTTTATGTTCAGCTTTCACATGATGCAGCAAACGTTGGCCTTTCTGGTTGTGCCGCCGCTCGTATGGTTGGGACTGCCGGCTTGGTTGGTGAAACCTGCATTGGAAAGCCGTTTGGTTAAACCTTGGTATCGCATAGTGTTTAACCCGATTGTCGGCGTCCTGACATTCAACATGATTTTTTCCATTTACCATATCCCGTTAGTATTTAACTACGTGTATGAAGTCCCGTGGATGCATGCCGCGTATCATTATGTATTGCTGTTGACCGCTTTCCAGATGTGGTACCTTGTTTTTTGTCCGGTACCTGACTACGATCGGTTATCCAGTTTGCAGAAAATGGCGTTCGTGTTCGGCATGGGGGTGCTAATTACTCCGGCGTGTGGTTTGATCATCTTTGCAGGAAAGCTGTTGTACCCGCATTACGCTGAGGTTCCGCTTCAATTTACGATGCTGCCGCTGCTTGAAGATCAACAACTAGGCGGAGTCGTGATGAAAATTATGCAGGAAATTGTGTATGGCACCGTGATCGGATTCATTTTCTTCCGTTGGTTTAATATGGAGAAGCGCAAGGAAGCGGAGGAGGAAGAAGAGCTGGAACGGGCAGCCCTAGAAGAGGTTAATGGATCGGTGACGTTGATCGGCAACGGACGGTTGAATCAGGCGTAACTGCTTGTATCCTCGGGGAGGGAAAAGATGCTGCATACCATACTTCCGGCCATTAGCACGACATGTATCGCTATCAGCGCGATCTTCGTCGCCTTCGGCTGGTACAACATTCGCCGAGGGAATCGCGATACACATCGACGTTTGATGATTACCGGCGCGTGCTTCGCCCTTGTTTTCTTTATAATTTATTGCTCGCGAACTACGCTAATCGGCAATACGACGTTCGGCGGACCGGATTCTCTTCGATTATTTTATGGGATCTTTCTCGCCGTCCATATCGTCCTGGCTACCGTAGCGGCGGTGTTCGGCATTGTAACGTTGATTCTTGCCTTCAGTGAGAAATTTGCCAAGCACCGTAAGGTTGGGCGCTGGACGGCGGTGCTGTGGCTGATTGCCGCGCCGACTGGAATTGTCGTATACGTACTGTTGTACTTGATGTACCCGGGCGGGACGACGAAACCGATGATTGAGTCGTTTTTGTCCCATTTTTAACCCATGATTGGCATATACTAAAGATCGGCCCCTTAGTCCATACAGGTGGAGAGGGGCCTTATTGTTTCAGGAGGTTATCGTGATGAATCGGCTTAGGCTTGAGCATGTGTGCAAGCACTTCGGGGAGAAGTTGGCTGTTGACGATATGTCTTTGGAATTGGCCGAAGGGGAGATTTATGGACTGCTGGGTGCGAACGGAGCGGGCAAGACGACGACGATGCGGATGGCGCTAGGATTAATCTTGCCGGATGAAGGCCGGATCGAGTGGCAAGGACAACCCTATTCGGCCAAGATGATCGCGAGAAAGATGGGGTATTTGCCCGAGGAAAGGGGATTATACCCGAAAGTGAAAATATGCGACCAAATTATATATTTGGCGCGATTACGTGGGATTTCCCATGCTCAAGCCGATCGCGATTTGCGTGAATGGTTGGGCAAGTTTGGGATCGAGGACTATTACGGCAAGCGGGTTGAGGAATTGTCCAAAGGCAACCAACAGAAAATCCAATTTATCGCTTCCGTCATTCACCGCCCGGACATCGTCATCATGGATGAAGCGTTCAGTGGGCTCGATCCGGTAAACGTAGAATTGCTGAAGAAAACGGTATTGGAGCTGCGGAATCAAGGGGTCTCGATCTTGTTCTCGACACATCGGATGGAGCACGTTGAGGAGTTGTGCGAGCGAATCTGCATCATGCATCGATCGAAAACGGTACTCAAGGGCAAGTTACAGGAGATTAAGGCAAAATTCCCAAGGGAAAAAGTAATTCTTGAAACAGAGGATGAGGTCACGGGATTGGAGAATGTCGCGGGAATTGTGGGAGTCAAGCGCAACGCGGCGTATACAGAGATTCGCATCGATCACTTGGAGGCGGCGCAACATATATTGCATCTTGCGGCGGAGCAAACGGCTGTAAGGCGTTTTCAGTTGATGGAGCCGACGTTGAACGACATTTTCATCAGAACGGTAGGTGATCGTCATGAATGAGATGTGGACGGTTGTGCGTTTTACGTTACAGAATAAGCTTCGATCTAAAGCATTTCGCGTGATGACGATCATATTGGCGGTAATTATGTGTGTTGCGATCAATGCTCCGCAGTTGGCGAGTAAGTTGTCTTCGCATGAGCCGGCCAAGATCGGCGTTTTCGGGCAGGCGGGCGGAATGGCGCAAACGTTAAGCGACTATTTTGGCAAGGAGGAAAAGCCGGAAGCGCAGATCGTTGTGCTTGACGACACGGGGAATGAAGTATCGAATGAGGAAGCGGCTAAGCAACTGATCGCCGACAAGAAGATCAAGGGGTATTTGCAATTTGTCGGTATGTCGGCAAAGGTAGGTGTAGCTGAAGGATCGGAAGGCGCGTTTCCCAAAGTTGTATATAAGTCGCTCAATTCCGCGGACTTCGGGTTGCGTGCCACGTTGAAGAATGCACTGCAAGCGGTGAAACTGGAGCTTGCAGTGCAAAGTTTGGGACTTAGTTCTACACAACTTAAAGCCCTTAACGAACCGGTTAATTTCGACTCAATGCAAATTTCGGCGGTCGGCAAGACTGAAGGTGGACGCAGTGAATCGGAAATGGAAGCGGCTTATGTGTTGGTGTATGCGCTGCTGTTGTTGTTGTATATTGGGGTGATCGGGTTCGGCAATATGGTAGCGACGGAAATTACGGCGGAGAAGAGCACGAGGGTGATGGAAGTGCTGATCGCCAGTGTCGCTCCACTTAAACAAATGTTCGGTAAAATCATCGGTATATGCTTGATTGGCTTGCTGCAAATCGCGATTTTCGTTGCTGTGGCTGCCGCGAACCTGCTGGTTCCGCAAAACCGCGATTGGCTAGGTCATTTTCACATAAGCATGAGTGAAATCCCGTTTGAATTGTTGGTTTACTTCATCATTTTTTATATCGCCGGATACTTCCTGTATGCCACCATATTCGCTGCTATCGGCTCGCTGGTCAGCCGCACAGAGGACGTCGGGCAAGCGATCATGCCGGTGACGTTCCTTATTGTGGCCGGCTTCATGATCGCCATGTACGGTTTGAAGCAGCCGAATGCGCCGCTTGTCGCCATTATGGCGTTCGTGCCGTTCTTCACGCCGCTGATCATGTTTCTGCGCATCGGGCTAGGCGACCCGGCCGTCTGGGAAATTTGGCTGTCCATCGCCATCCTGGTAGCCGCGATTATCGGCATGGGTTGGCTGTCCGCCAAGATTTATCGCACCGGCGTGCTGATGTACGGCAAGCGGCCGTCATGGAAAGAGCTTCGACGGGCGATGCGGGCGTATAAGGTATAGTCGCGCTGGGCTGGAAGCG
>JAJFMO010000127.1 GCA_020697475.1 Paenibacillaceae bacterium
CAAGGCATTGGAAGTAAGGATAAATCCGTCGGGGATCGGGATATTTTGGCCGATCAGTTCCGCCAGATGCAGCGCCTTGGAGCCCACCTTGGCTTTGCTTTCGTTCCTCGCCTCCGCCAGTGTAATCGTATACAATCGTCGCCCTCCTGTTAATAAGTTTTTCGGGATAATTTTAGCATTATTATACATGAACTTTCGTGACGGCACTTGTGATTTTTTCGACAAGCTGTCCTTTTAATTCGCTGACGAAGCAGTGTGTCCGCTGAACTGTCGCGGGCTCTCCCCCGTATGCTTTTTGAAAAATCTCGAGAACGAAAAAATATCGGTAAATCCGAGGTCGACGGCGATTTCGGAAATACTGTGTTCTCTGTAAAGAAGCAACTCTTTTATTTTTTGGATACGGATCTGATCGATGTAGGATTTCAAATTTTCCCCGGTAATCTCCTTGAACTTCTTCGAAAGATGGCTGCGTGTGTACGACAGCTCCTCGGCCAGGTCGCTAATCATCACCGCTCTGCCGTCCCTCGCCATTATTTGGTCCGTCACGCGCTTGACCAACAGCTTGGCCGGATCGTCCGTCATATGAAATTCGTCAGAGTGGATGTAATGGAATATCGTCTCCAAAAACCCGTTGATGAACACTTTCTCATAGGGCTTATAAGCAGTGTCTCGTATTGCAGATTTGAAGGAAGCGATGAGCCTGCTTGTGAATTGGTTGCCGCGAATAATTCCGCCCCAAACCGGTAGTTCATCCTTTTCCCGCTCGAACTTTACGGTAATCCACGTTACTCCAGGCATGTTGTACCAAAACCCGTGCTCCCAGCCCGGCGGAACCAACAGCATATCTCCTGTTTCAAGAAGATGCTCTTCGTTAAGCGTCCTGCTCAGAATGGCCCCTTGCACAACGATTTCGAGTTGCCAGTATTCGTGAATGTGCGGTTTTCTGACCGGCAGGGTTCGCGTGCCGAAATAAACGGAAAGCAGCTCGCATTGCATAGGTATTCCTCCATCGCATAGATGTGATAAATCACACATAATGATAAGTTTTTGGACGTTTCAGACATTCGTAAAGCGGGCTGCCTGTGGTAAGGTAAACGTATTATAAATCAACAATAGGACGCTTACAAGATGGTAGATCAAGGAGAATGGGGGAACGAATATGGGCAACAACGTATCGGAAAATGTTGAGAAAAAACCAAGCGAAGAAGCGCCAATTGAAGTCGTCATCGTCGGAGCAGGTCATCGCAGTCTGCTTTACGCTTCTTATGCCAAGCTGCATCCCGAACAATTGAACATTGTCGGAGTTGTCGAGCCGGATGGCGAGCGCATGAATTTGACTAAGGAGCGTTTCGAAATTCCAGAGGACAACTGCTTTGCCGATCTGGAGGAATTTGTCCGCCGGCCCAAGATGGCCGATGCGGTCATTAACGGCACCCTGGATCACCTTCATGTGGCCACCACGATTCCGCTGTTGAAAGCTGGATACGACATCCTGCTGGAGAAGCCGATCGGCGTTGGCGCGGATGAAGTGTTGCAACTGTACGCTGAGGCCAGGCGATACGGTCGAAAAGTGATGATCTGTCACGTTCTCCGATATGCTCCGTTCTACGAATCGATTCGCCGTCAAATCGCGGACGAAGCCATCGGCGATATCGTCAGCCTGACGACGAGCGAGAACGTCAGCTACCACCACATGGGGATGGCCTATGTTCGGGGTAAGTGGGGGAATAAGGACAGAGGCGGTTCGTCTATGCTGATGGCCAAAAGCTGCCACGATCTGGACATCCTGACCTGGATGAAGGGCGATGTCCGACCGGTCAAAGTCAGCAGCTTCGGGAGTTTGCAGCAATTCCGGCCGGAGAAGGCGCCTGCCGGAGCGGGTACGCGTTGTATGGTCGATTGTCAGATCGAAGATTCTTGCCCGTATTCCGCCCGCAAAAACTACATCGAACAACGGCTATGGAGAGCCTATGTCACTTACAACAAGCATTTGGGAGTTTCCATGAGCGACGAAGAGTTGGCGGAATCGTTGCGGACGGAAAGCCCTTATGGTCGTTGCGTGTGGCACTGCGACAACGACGTAGTCGATCATCAGACAGTCATTGTCGAGTTCGAAGACGGCTGCACGGCTACGCATGTGATGACCGGAGGCGTTTCCAAGCCGGGACGCTCGATTCACATTGTGGGCACCCAGGGGGAAATCCAGGGGGAGCTGGAAGAAGGGTATTACGTCGTCCGTCACCCCGATGCCCGCCAAGGCCACGTCTATACCGAACAGCGGGTCGACCTTGCGGTGTCCAAAGATATGCACGGTGGGGGAGACTTGCGTCTGGTCGAGGACTTTATCAAAGTTTTGCGCGGTGCGGCGCCTTCCATTTCCTCGACGGCTTTGGAGAAATCGATCGACGGGCACCTGATCGGATTTGCCGCCGACGAGTCTCGGCTGGAACAGCGGATCGTCGAGCTAAAGGGGGTTGGCGTATGACGAACGACAAACCGAATGTCATTGTGATTATGGCGGATCAATTGAGGCCGGATGCGATCGGCGTTCATACTCCGAACATCAATCAATTGAAGGAAGACAGCGTCGTATTCGAGCGGGCGTATTGCGCCTCTCCCATTTGCGTGCCTGCGCGCGGGGCGTTTTTTACCGGAATGTATCCCAACGAAACCGGTTGCCTTATCAATCGGGGCGAATATTACCAAGTTCATCCCGAGGTGGATCACCTATACGGACTAATGGACAACTCGTGGGATAGCTGGCATACGGGCAAGCTGCATTTTCATACGAAACCGGCTTTGGACCGTTCCCCGGACAGCAAGACGCATTGGAGAAAGCTGGAGGGTCGATACGAAGCTTTCTTGAAAGAGCAAGATAAACGCAAACCCGGCGGGGCAAGTTATCGGGGGATTATGCCGGAGATGGCTTACGGAACGATCACACGTCCGAAAGCGTATTCGATCCCAACAGTCGGCCGCTATGAGGAAGGCCAGCCATTTTTTATCGACGAATTTATCGCCAAAGACTCGATCGATGCAATTCGGGAGCGGGATCGCTCCAAACCTTTTTTGCTCAATGCGATGTTTCATGCCCCTCACCCGCCTCTGGAAATTCCCGATCCGTGGTTCAGTTGTGTCGATACAGTCGAATTGCCTGAGAATGTTGGGGTTTGGTACGGAAACCAATCGCCGCTGCAACTCTATAATTTGACAGGCGCGCTCGGGGCGCGATATACGAGGGAACAATGGGAGCCGATTTGGAAAGTCTACCTGGGTCTCGTGTCGCTGCTGGACGATTGTGTGGGACGAATAATCGAGGAGTTGAAGAAAGAGGGACTGTACGACAACAGCTTGATTATTTTCACGAGTGACCATGGGGAGATGCTAGGATCACACGGACTGTGGCAAAAAATGTGCATGTACGAGGAGTCCGTTCGTACGCCGCTGTTCATGAAGTTTCCGTCCAATTTCAAACCGGCAGTTTCTTCATGCGGGGCATTAGTCAGCAGCATCGATGTGTTGCCGACGATATGCGATTTTACCGGGATTCAGCCGAAGTCGCCTATGTCTGGCCAATCTTTGATGCCGCTTATCGCCGGCCAAGACCAGGGTCGCGAGCGAGTATTTATCCAATACGACGGCAATGGAGGAAGAGGCAACTTCCAACGTTGTATCGTTGAGGGCGATTACAAGCTCATCGTCGATCTGTTCAAGGACGAGACGTTCATTGAGCTGTACGACGTGGTCAACGACCCTCAGGAGATGAACAACCTTACCTTCCTGGATCAGACGTATCGAGCCCGAATTGAAATAATGCTGCAACGGCTGCGCGAGCATATGCAGTCAACGAACGATCTTCTGGAGCTACCGGGCTCTGTCTATGACCGGTTTTTGAAAGATTATACGGAGTTCAAGGCCAACGAGGGGGACGATATTCGAATATGAAAATGAAAGCGTATGTGTTGCCGTCTCAACCGCAGCTGCAGAAAGTGTGCTCCGCCCAATGCAGAGAATGGTTGGAGGAGCATTTTCACCCGATCTGGAACGAGACGGATCAGGAGATAACGGAAGATCAATTGATGGACATGATTGCCGACGCGGAAGTGGTGCTGACCAGTTGGGGATCTCCTAACATTTCGGAAGAGATGTTGGCGCGAGCTCCGAAGCTCCGCTACTACGGACACGCTGCCGGCACGATCAAGAAGCGCATCCCGAAACAAGCTTTCGCCCAAGGGATCAGCGTCTTCTCCGCAGCGCCTCGCATTGCCTGGAGTGTGGGCGAGTACTGTCTTTCGGTGTTGCTGACCATGCTGAGGCGTCTGCCGCAGTACGAGGCCAACATCCGGAATGGCGGATGGAAGCTGAGCCAGGTTCGCGGCAACGAATTGTTCGGCAAGACGATCGGCATCGTATCGGTCAGCTCGACCGGAAGGGCGTTTATCCAACTGCTAAAGCCTTTCCAAGTGAACATCCTGCTGTACGATCCGTATTTGACCGAACAAAGAGCGGAGGAATTGGGAGTGCGTCGGGCGACTTTGGAAGAAGTCATGGACTGCCCGATCATCTCCGTGCACGCCCCTTCCATTCCGGCGACCGACAATCTCGTGAACGCGGATCTGATCCGACGAATTCCGGATGGCGCGATATTCATTAATTCCTCGCGCGGGGCGGTGCTGGACGAAGCGGTGCTATTCTCGGAGTTGTTGACGGGCCGATTCAGCGCAGCACTCGATGTGTTTGTCAAAAGTCCTCGTCAAGGTTCGCCCATACGCAAGCTGAACAATGTTCTGCTGACTCCTCATGTGGCGGGCGAGACGGTGGATGGACATCTTGCGCTGATGGAGGAATTGGTTGCCGACATTTTGCGTAAAGAGCGAAAGGAACCGACCCGGTTCGAAGTTTATGAGCGAATGTGGGATATGTTGGCTTGACCTTAAAAATAGGAGCAATTGAAAGGACAAACAATCTGAGACGAAAGGGATGAGTATCAACATGGCAAATCGGAGTTTGAGAAAAATGTGGTTGGTGGGTCCACTGCCGTTCGTACTTGCAGCGGGGCTTCTGGCAGGTTGCATGGGAAATAGCAGTGGGAGCGGGAAGGAACAAGCAGTGCCGAAGGAAGAGAAACACGATCCGGTGACATTAAGGTTTTACACGGGGGATAAAGATTACGAGCAGCGTTTCAAGGCGGAAATCGCCGACAAAGTCAAACAAAAGTATCCGTATATTTCATTTGAATTTCAAGGTGCGGATACCGGGAAGCAGATCCAGGATCTTGTCGTCGCGGGGGAAAGCCCGGACATTTATTATCAAGGCACTTCCGCCTTGGACAATCAGTTGATCAAGTTCGATCTTCAGTACGACATGGCGGATTTGATCAAGAAGGACAATTTTGATCTCAGCCGGCTCGATCCCTCCTATTTGGACATCATCAAGAATGCTTCGGGCACGTTCGGCGGAACTTACTTCGGGTTGCCGGTCGTCGCGTTCACAACGGTCTTATATTACAACAAAGACTTGTTCGACAAATTCGGTGTTTCTTACCCGAAAGACGGAATGACTTGGGACGATGCATACAATTTGGCTACCCGATTGACCCGATATGAGGACGGCGTTCAATACCGCGGGATGACAATGAACTTCACCTACTTGTTGGACAACAATCAACTAGGCGCCGATTACTTCGATCCAAAGGCGGATCGGGCGGCGGTCAATAGCGATCAGTGGAAGTCGATCTTCACCACATTGTCGAGATTTTACAAGCTGCCGATGAACGCCAAGCTGGACAAACGAAGCCGTGTCAAGGAAGTACAAGCATTCACGGGCGATCGCATCTCCGCCATGCATGCCGACGTGACCGGGGCGATCGATAACTTCCCCGACGACTTCACCAATTGGGATATGGTGTCCATGCCTACGATGAAGGAGGCGCCGGGAATTAATTTTCAGGCGAACCCGCGCTTTTACTACATCATGAACTCCAGCAAGCACAAAGACGATGCGTTCAAGGTGGTCGATTTTGTCCTCTCCGACGACATGCAGATGGCGGCAAGCAAAGCGGGGAAAGCGACGGTGTTGAACAACCCGGCGATTCGCAAGGTCTATGGTCAAGATTATGCCAAATTAAAAGGGAAGCACATTGAGGCGCTGTATGTGAGCAAGCCGGTCAAGCCGTCTCCGCCGCGCGATTCGAAACTGGTCACCGTGCCTGTCGCTCCTCACCAAAACGATGAATTCAACAACGTATTGCTAGGTTTGAAGGACGTCAACACCGCTCTGCGGGATTTCGAGGAAAGCCTTAACAAGTCGATTGCTGCGGAAAAGGCTAAATAATATTGTGCCTTTCTATACTTAATAGTAGAGGAATAAATTTTGATGAATATCCTTACATTTCCTAACCGTCATGACATGAATGAAGCCGGTGCGGGCATTATTGCCGGATTAGTTCAAACCAATCCTAGGGCAGTTCTCGGTTTTGCCACGGGAAGCTCGCCGGTTGGTATTTACGAAGAGCTCGCAAAAATCCATCATAAAGGTATGGTTTCGTTTCGCCATACTACAGCTTTCAATTTGGACGAATATGTAGGTTTGCCCAAAGAACATCCCCAGAGTTACTACAACTTTATGCAACGCCATTTGTACCGTTATTTGGACTTACTTGAAGAACGGAGATATGTTCCGGACGGAAATGCAGAGGATTTGGGGCGGGAATGCGCCCGCTACGATTCGCTCATTGATCGTGTAGGTCAAATCGATCTACAGTTGCTTGGATTGGGTCATAATGGACATGTCGGTTTTAACGAACCGAATCATACGTTAGTCAGCGGCACACACCTTGTTCGTCTTCACGAGGAGACAAGAGCAGCCAATGCGCGTTTTTTTCACACAATGGAAGAGGTCCCCAGTCATGCACTCACAATGGGCATCGGTTCGATCATGAGAGCCAAAATGATTTTGCTTGTTGTGAGTGGAGCGGACAAAGCGGAAATAGTTTGTCGGGCATTGACAGGACCGATCACAACCCAATGTCCGGCATCTTTGCTCCAATTACATTCCCGTGTAGTCGTGCTGCTAAGCGAGGGGGCAGGGTCTGCTATTAGAATGGAGACTGTTGAAAATGTTGATCAGCGATAAATTTCCGAGATATACCGAATATAATCCGAAAGTTCCAGTCTGGTGCATTACGCCAAACGGCAGCGGTTTGCACCGTTTTTTCGACACCTCGCCAGTCAGTCCATCAGGCAGATATGTGTCGGTGTTGCGCATGCCGGATTCAGATCGTACCAATAGGGCCGGCGAAGCTGCAGAGGTAATTCTCATTGATCTGCATACCGCCGAGGAAAACGTCATTGCACAGACTTTCGGATGGGAGTATCAACTAGGAGCCAATATTAATTGGGGGGCGGATGATCACTCCCTGTTCTTTAACGATGTGGATACGGAAACTTGGGAGCCGAACATCGTCTGTATAGACCCGATTAGCGGCAAGAAGCGCAGATTGGAAGGGTCTATTTACCGTATATCTCCGGATGGAAGTCAAATTATATGTGCCAATTCAACGGCTATGCGGCGAACCCAGGACGGGTACGGAGTGGTCATTCCCGATGAACAAGTCCCGTGCAACTTTGGGTTTCGTGCCGATGACGGCTTGTTTATGACCGATACGAGGACAGGCAAGCGAAAACTCGTCGTATCTATTCGTGAAATTTTTGAACGGGCGCGTCCCCAAATTGACAAAACGCCGTACGAACATGGCGAATGCTACGGATTTCACTGCAAGTATAACCCTCAAGGAAGCCGATTGATATTTACGATGCGTTGGTTTCATACCGAAGAGCCGCAGCCCTGGAACAAGATCAGGCAGGGCCTCGAATATTGGGTGCTGACGATGAAGCCGGATGGAAGCGATATTCATGTTGCTGTAGGGCCCGAACAATGGAGAAAAGGCGGGCATCACATCAATTGGTTCCCGGATGGGGAGAACTTGTCCATGAACTTAAACATTCACGGGGACAAACAACTCAAGCTTGTTCGGGTACGGTATGATGGAACGAATTTATGTGCGATTTCCGATATTGTGCCTGGTTCCGGACATCCCACCGTACACGTCGATGGACGTTATATTCTTACAGATACTTATGCCGGTGAGCCTACCGCTTTTGGAGACGGCACGATACCGCTTCGTTGGATAGATCTCCAGACGCATACGGAACAAACATTAGTGCGGGTGAATGTTGCCCATCCGGCTTCCAAACTGAACGGCTCTCTGCGAGTCGATGCTCACCCCGCTTGGGGTCATCGTCATATCGTGTTCAACGGATACGTTAACGGGAATCGCCGAGTTTTTCTCGCCGATTTAGGGGAAGTATTGCGGGGCTGACACCCCGCG
>JAJFMO010000602.1 GCA_020697475.1 Paenibacillaceae bacterium
GTTCGCGCCCACGCCTCTTCCGGCAAATTGTTAAGAACTTCGGCCATCCCGCTGCGGATCGTTCCGAACAATTGCAAATAAAATGCGTGATCCAGCCCGGAATAACCCAACCTGCTCGTCCAGGCATCCTGATCGAACGCCATCAGCAACGGATTGTCCTCGGCGCATTTTATTTGCAATTGTTCGGAACGATCCGCAGCGGGATGGCCGAAGTTCTTAACAATTTGCCGGAAGAGGCGTGGGCGCGAACCGGAATCCATAATGTTGCAGGCAAAATAACACTGCAAGATATCGTCGAGAGCTATATCGGCCATGTGAACGATCATGTGCAGCAAATTGAACGCAACAAAGCGGCGTTTGCGAAAGGGAATCGGTAGTTGCCGATTCCATCGTATTATTAAAGGAACAGGAGGTTGAGGGGATTCGCGTGTCCAGTTTATTGAAGCTGGGGGAGCTGATTGCCGGAAGGTACAAAGTTAACAGGCTGCTCGGCCAAGGCGGTATGGGCGCTGTGTACCTGGTTGACGACGAGAAATTGCCGGGTAAGCAATGGGCGATGAAGCAAGCGCTTCCTTATTCGGCAGGCGGGAGCATCACGGATGCGAGGAAAGAAGCGAGAGTGATGATGGGCTTAAGCCATCCGCAACTGCCGAGCATCGTCGATCTGATCGAAGAGGTTGAGTCCGGTTCAATCTTCTTGGTGATGGATTACATTCAGGGGAAGAGCTTAGAGGCGATATTTCAAGAAAATGGGAAAAGGTTAGACATCACGCATCTTGTCCAATATACGATTCAACTGGGGAATCTGTTCGTTTACCTCCATTCTCGTCGCCCGACCCCGATTATTTACCGCGACCTGAAGCCGGACAACGTCCTGATTGACGAGCGAAATCAAGTGCGGTTGATCGACTTTGGCATCGCCAGATCTTACACCGCGGGAAAACTTTCGGATACGGTGCCCATTGGCACGATCGGTTTCGCCGCTCCCGAACAATTTGATTCGGCGCAGTCCGACCGGCGTACGGATTTATTCACACTCGGCGCCTTGATGTATTATCTCTTGAGCGGCGGGAAGTATTACTATGCCACACGTCAACCGCTGTCGTCGATGCGCGGCGATTTGCCTGGGCAGCTAGCCGATCTGGTGGATCGGCTGTTGAGGACGAATCCGGATGAACGCTATCAGACGGCGGAACAAGTGGTAGAAGCGTTGACTGTACTTTTGCCAATAGTTGTCAACAAGTATGCTCAGAACATTAATGATCGAGCAGAGTTGCCAATGCACCCTGTTCTGCCCGAAACAGACACGTTGCAGAAACCGTCGATCATTCTCATCGGCGGCCTGTACCCCGGCGCAGGCGCCACCATGATCGGCACATACTTGGCACGGGAGCTGAATCGGCGTCGAGTTGCTCATGCATACATCGAATATCCCGGCAATCCTCCCGACTTGTACCGTTTGTTGTATGGGGAGAAGCATGCTCCACGTCACTACCGATTTTGCGACGATTTAATCGTGCACAATGCCGATCCTGGAAAATATCGGAGGTGGTTCGATGGCTTGACCGAATGGGTCCCTGGTTCGCCCGATGGGTTGCCCCGTCCCTGGGAATCGGAAGACAACAAGAAATTGTTAAGCCTCTTCGAATCGCCGGTGAAAATTGTGGATGTGGCTAGTCTGTGGTGCGAGGATTCTGTCCGCGACTTGTGTCGCCAGGCTGCAGCTATCATTGCTGTCACCGATACGAATCCAAGCAAAATGTACCGCCCGCAAGTGACGCGAACGATCGAAACGCTGCTGGAGCAGCAAAGCCTCGGAACGCCGCTGTACCTGATCGCCAATCGCGACATAGCGTTGAAAGGGCGAAAACAATGGCTCTCTTCCCTGTTTATTCCACCAATCTGTTGTTTTCCCGAGCTTGATGCCGCACAGGTCGTTCACAGCCAATGGCAAGGCAAACTATGCGCGGATGACCGTGACATCGGAGCAGCGACCCGGGCAAGCTTAGATCCGTTGTTGCAGGCGATCTTGCCGGGATTTGCTGAAAGCGCCACCAGAGTAAATTTGCAGCAAAAGTAAATATTTTCAAATTATTAGTAAATAGTTGTTGCAATCTTGTAAAATTATGCTATGATATCCATATCTTCATCACTTTTTCGGACGGAAGCACCGTCGATTGCAGAACAGTCTTGTTCTGTGTCGATCGGTGCTTTTTTGTTGTCCGTCGAAGAAAGGAGGGGGATGATGGATCAGAAAGTCCGGATTGCGACCGCCCTAGGCTTAATCGCCCTGGCGTTCCTGGCCGTCGGAGCTGTCAAGGTGCTCTAGCTCCGGTTCGGGCGATAACAGTGAAAAAAGGAGGAAGATTGAGAGATGGACAAGATATCGATCGCAATTGCCGATCCGGACGAGCGGTATACGAAGATGTTCGTCCCCATTGTCGGGGAAGGGGAGATTGTGTTGCTGTGCGAACAAGCTGCATCTTCGGAAGGGGGTATCGATAAACGAATCGCCAAATACCAGCCGTTGAATCAATTTTTTGCCAAGCTCAAGTCTTTCTGCTCCCAAAGTTCAGGTTCCGACGATGACAGGTTGATGGGCATGGAAGGTTGTCGGGTCAGCACGATCTTTTCGTCTTCGGGAGGGGCGGGCAAGACAACGGTTGCGGTCAATTTGGCCGTTCACATGGCGCAGAGGGGGAAAAAAGTGTTTTTGCTGAACCTTGAGCCGTTCCCATCACTGTCGTCAATCACCACATTCTCGGAAGGAGGAGGATTGTCCCGATTTTTATATTATCTGCGGTCGCAGCACCGGCAACTGACTGAGAAGCTGGAGCAATGCAAGACGTACGACCCTTTAATGAAATGGAGTTGTTTTGCGCCACCGGACAATTTGCTTGATCTTGAGGAAATGTCGAATTTGGATGCGATCGACATTATCCAATGTATTCGCAAATCAGGCGTCTACGACGAATTGGTCATTGATATGGACAGCGCGTTTCACAAACGGAATTTGGGCGCCTTGTCGGAATGCGACCGGATATGCTGGCTGGTGGTCGACGACGTTTATTGCCGGGGGAAGACGAGACAATCGATCAAACGATTGCAGGAATATGAGAATCAAACGGGGGGATCGGTAGTCGGGAAAATTCGGTTTTGGCAAAATAAATGTGTAGATATGCGCGCAGCGGATTTCGGGGACGGAGTACCGATCGAGGGGGTACTGCCATACGTTCCGGAATGGAAATCCGCCTCCGCCAACCCCCGGTGGATGTTCGATTCGCTACGGTTCAACGAAAACTTGGCCGGTTTGGCGGCGGAGGGGAATGTACGGGGGGTGAGCCCGGATGAACGAAGAATGGGTGAGGAAATACAAGGAGGAGGTTACCGATCGGTTAGACTTGTCGGCCCATCTGTCGGATGAATCATTGCTGGAGTACATTGAGGAGACGATTTTCGCCGACGTTGGCCATTCCCGGTTTACTGTCTCGGAGATCCAGCGGATCGTCCGCCGTGTTTATTATTCGTTTCGGGGGCTGGATGCGATTCAGCCGTTAATGGACGATCCGTTAGTGACGGAAATTATGGTCAATGGACACGACGATATTTTCATAGAACGAGGCGGGGAACTATCCAAGTATGACGGGAAATTCGAAAGCAGAGAGAAGCTGGAAGATATTATTCAGACGATCGTCGGCAAAGTCAACCGGATGGTGAACGAATCGTCGCCGATTGTCGACGCCAGGTTGCCGGACGGCTCTCGGGTGAATGTGGTGCTTCCGCCGATTGCCTTGAGCGGGCCCACGATGACGATCCGCAAATTTCCGGAGAAACCGCTGCTGATGAGCGATTTGGTTCAGCTAGGCGCCATTCCGGAGGATGCGGGGAATTTGCTCGAGAAGCTGGTGAAAGCCAAGTATAACGTGTTCATCGGCGGGGGAACCGGCTCAGGGAAAACGACGTTTCTTAACGCTTTGTCCCACTTCGTTCCTGAACAGGAGCGGGTGATTACGATTGAAGATTCGGCGGAG
>JAJFMO010000128.1 GCA_020697475.1 Paenibacillaceae bacterium
ATTTGCGACGGGCAGCCGTTGAACAGCTCAAGAGATCCGTACAAAACACGAGAGCGATTGGCGCCGATTTAATGTGCGGACCGCTGTTTCAGGGATTAGGCAGATTCACTGGCTTGCCTCCGAGTCGTGACGAATGGAAGTACGCGGTGGAAAGCTTGCGGGAGGTTGGCGAATTTGCGCGAACGCTGCAGGTGAACATCGCTTTGGAGGCGCTCAACCGATTTGAGATGTATATGGTGAACACGGTTGCGGACGGGGCCCGATTTGTGGAAGAGGTCGGGCTGGACAATGTCGGACTGCTTGTCGACACGCACCATGGGAACATCGAAGAGCATCAGACGGCTCAAGCATGGGAAGAGGTAGCGAAGCATATATTTCATGTTCACATTTCTGAAAATCATCGCGGGGTTCCGGGCAGTGGTCAGGCTATCCCGGGAGAAATTTTTCATGTGCTGCGTCGAATCTCGTATGACAAGTGGCTGACCATTGAAGCTTTTAGTCAAGACGTGCCCGGCTTGATTCCCCGTTTGCATTTATGGCGGGCCTACGCCGAGCATCAGGACGACCCTGCCAGATTAGGCATTGATTTTATTAGGAAACATGTGAACAAATAGCTTCAGCGTGCAAGAAAAATCACCGAAGAAAGGATGCGGCAGCATATGCCAATCGTTGAATCAAACGGCATTCATCTGCATTATGAAGAGAGAGGAAGCGGCGAACCGCTCCTGCTGATTATGGGGCTGGGAGCCGACGGATCCTTATGGGAAGACCATGTCAAAGCGTATGAGCAACATTTTCGTTGCATCCTGATGGATAATCGCGGTTCGGGAAGATCGGATAAACCGGAAGGGCCTTACGATACGAAAGAGATGGCCGAGGACGCGGCCGGTTTGCTGGATGCGCTGGGCATCGCCAGAGCACACGTGTCCGGGATATCGATGGGGGGCGCCATCGCCCAGAAACTGGCTCTTTCTCATCCGGAGAAAATACACTCGCTGATTCTTAATTGCGCATGGGATCAATGCAACAATTATACGACCCGGGCGTTCGAAATGTTTCGCGCGATGATTTCCGTCTCGGATGCCCAGGCGTTTACCCGGATGCTGCAGTTGTGGATTTTTACTCCAGACTATCACGAACATCACATGCAAGATTTGCTGGCCCGAGAGGAAGCGGGCAACCGGCATCCGCATCCGATGCCGGTTCATGCCTTTCAGGCCCAGTGCGATGCGTGTATTTCGCACCGTACGGCGGGGCGGCTTCATGAAATTCAGGCACCCACTTTAGTTACGGCGGGAAGCCGGGATATTTTTATTTCGCCCCACTATGCCCGGCGCATAGCAGAAACAATTCCGAATGCCGAGTTGATCATGTTCGAAGGCAGCGGTCATACACACCATTGGGATCAGTTGGAAGCTTATAACGAAAAAACGCTGCAGTTTATGCTGCGGCATAAGGAAGCTCATTAAGGCGACGGGAGGGTGAACGAGATGAAACATCAGATTTCGATCGGAAGTTGGGCTTTTATATTCGGTCCTTTTGAAAAGAACCCCTGGGATTTTGCCAAAGTGCTGCAGTGGACGAAAGAAGCCGGATACGACGGGATTGAAATCAGCGGCTTTCGCCCGCATCCGCACCATGATGATTACGATACGCCCGAGAAGTGCTGGGAACTGGCCGAACTTGTCAGTTCTTACGGATTGGGCATCTCCGGGTATGCCCCTGATCTGATGCAGGTACCTCCGGCGGAAGTTTCGACAGAACAATATATGAGCGTATTTCACCGCAGTCTGCAGTTTTGTCGACGCTGCGGCATCGGTACGATACGTGTCGATACGGTGAGTCCGCCTGATGTGTTGTCTCACGTGGAATATGAGCGGCGCTTCACCAGATTGACCGCAACCTGGCGTGCGGCCAGCCTAGCGGCCGAGCAAGCCGGAGTCCGGTTCGTCTGGGAATTTGAACCGGGATTCTGGCTGAATAAACCAAGCGAGGTCAAACATTTGATTGAAGCGGTGAACCATCCCAACTTTCAAATCCTGTTCGATCCGAGCCATGCGTACATGGGAGCCGTAGTGGGTGCCCGACAAACGGGCGAGAAAGAAATATTGCCCGGCGGTGTCGTTGAATACGCCCAATTGCTGGCTCCTTACATCGGCCATTTTCATTTGATCGACTCCGACGGCACCTTGCATGGTGAAGAAACGAGTACGCATACGCCTTTCGGAGAAGGCCATATCGACTTTAAACAACTGATGCGGTCAATTCGGCCGGTTATTTCCAAGCTGCCCTGGTGGGGAGTGGACTACTGTTTTCATGCCGGGGTGGAGCAGGACGGAAGGAAAGCGGTGCCTTTTATCCGCGATTTGATCAAGGAGGTTTTCTAAGTGCCGATCCGGTTCGGTTGCCAAACCTATACATGGCAGATGTCTTATGAGAAGTACAAGGATCAATTGCCTCATATACTGACGATCGTCGCGCAGGCGGGATTTCAGGGCGTAGAGGCCGAGGTATGCATGCTCGGATCGTTATACGAGGATGCGGGGCGTTTGCGGGAAGAGTTGGACAAAAACCGTCTGAAGCTGGGGGCGTTAACGTTGGCGCTGCCCTGGCTTCACCCGGAGGAAACGGAGGAAGAGAAGCGGGAAGCGGACCGCTTGTTTGATTATTTGAAGCGTTTTCCGGAAGCGCTGCTTATCCTCGTTCCCTTACCGGGGCCGGATCGGTCTCATTTGGCCGAGCGACAGAAGCATGCGCTGAGATGCGTCAATGCCGTTGCCGAAAGAGCACATGAGCGGGGCATTGTCAGCGCCCTTCATCCCAATTCGCCTCCGGGCTCGGTTTTCCGAACCTCGGAAGATTACAAGGTGATGTTCGATGGAATGAACACCGATGTTTTGGGTTATTGTCCCGATTCCGGCCATATCGCCAATGGCGGGATGGACGTGATGGAGCTTTTTGCCGCAAGCCGATCGATCATTAAACATGTGCATTTTAAAGATGTTTCCGCGGGCAAGCAATGGAAGGCGATGGGCGAGGGAGTGATCGATCATCCGGCTGTGGTAAAATTGCTCGCAGACAGTGGCTATCAAGGCTGGGTTATGGTGGAGGAGGAGTCGAAGAGAGCCGAATCCGAGCCCGACCAGGTGACGATCGGCAACGGAAGCTATGTTTTCAACGAGCTTTAGCTAATGGATTCAAAATTTGAAGAAAGGAGTGAGTTGGCATGAGTCATGGTGCGATACAAAAACCGAATCTTGTATTTTTGATTACGGACGATCAAGGCTATGGCGAATTGGGTTGCCACGGCAACCCGTACATTCGCACGCCGAATCTGGATCGGCTCCACTCGGAATCCGTGCGGTTTGCCAACTTTCATGTGGGTCCGACCTGCTCCCCGACAAGAGCGGGGCTTTTGACAGGACATTACGCGAACAGCACCGGTGTTTGGCATACTGTAGGCGGGCGCTCTCTGTTGAGAAAAGACGAACGTACATTGGCCGAGTTTTTGGCAGAGTCCGGATACGTAACCGGCATGTTCGGCAAATGGCATCTGGGCGACAACGCGCCTTACCGGCCTCAAGACAGGGGCTTCAGCGAAGTGATTACATTCGGCGGCGGCGCCATCGGAAACACGCCCGACTACTGGGGAAATCATTATTATGACGATCATTACTGCCGCAACGGCAGCTGGGAACCCTTCGAAGGCTATTGTACGGACATCTGGTTCAGGGAAGCGGCCAGGTTTATTGAACGGCATCGAGACGAGCCGTTTTTCTGCTATATTCCGGTCAACGCTCCCCACAAACCGTTTATTGTGGATCCCAAGTACAGCGAGCCATACAAGCAATTGGCGAAGTCCGATCCGGAGGCATCCTCCTTCTTCAACTACCCGGCGACGGAAAGCATCATCAACTTCTACGGAATGGTAAGCTGCATTGACGACAACGTCGGAAAACTTCGCAAGCAATTGGCGGAACTGGGGCTCGACCGCAACACCCTGTTTGTGTTTATGACGGATAATGGTAGCGGCGGTGGAGTAAAGGCGGATAAGCTCCAATTTGTCACGGCAGGGTACAACGCCGGAATGAGGGGGATGAAAGGATCTCCTTATGAAGGGGGGCACCGGGTTCCGTTCTTTCTCCACTATCCTGCGGGGGGCATCGATCAAGGACAAGATGTGGAGGAGCTTACGGCCAACGTCGATTTTCTGCCCACGGTGCTGGAGCTCTGCGGAGTAAGCGCCGCGGATGAATACGACTTTCACGGGAAAAGCTTGGTTCCTTTGATCCGCAACCCGCAAACTGAATGGGCCGAACGGGCCGTTGTGACGGATTCGCAACGCATCATGCATCCCGCCAAATGGCGCAGGAGCTGCGTCATGCGAGGACAATGGAGGTTGATCAACGGGCAGGCGTTGTACGATCTGAGCCGCGATCCGGAGCAGAGGGAAGACGTTGCCGAGCGCTATCAAGAAGTCGTCCGGCAATTGAGAGCGGATTATGAGGTTTGGTGGGAGCTGGTTTCCCAAAAAATCGATGAGAAAATCCCCATATCCATCGGCCACAACGAGCATGGGTCGGTCCTGCTGAACTCGCATGATTGGCGAGCGGTACCGGACCCGAGCATTCCGATCGACGATCCCCGTACGGACTCGACGGCGGCGCATGATCAGGTGCAAATCCGGGAAGGAGTCGAGAAAAACGGCTATTGGGAAGTTCAAGTAGAGCGTCACGGATCGTACCGCTTTGAACTGAGACGATGGCCCAGGGAACAAAATCTGGGCATTGGAGAAGGATTGCCGGGCAACATCAAACCGTATACAGAAGCGCTTGCCGACGGGTATTCCGGCGGAAGGGAAATTGATATCGAAGAAGCAGGCATCCGCATCGGCGGGATAGAACGGAATAAGAGAGTGAACAAAACGGATCGGTGTGTTTGTTTTGATATCGAGCTGCCTGAGGGCTACACGGAGCTAAGCACCTTTTTGAGGAACGGACTGGGGTTAAGCATGGGGGCTTACTACGTATACGTGCAACGGAATCAGGAAGGGAAGCCGAGCTGATGAAGGGAAACGAACGATTGAATAAGCCGAATATTTTATTGATTTCTTCGGATCAACACCGGGGAGACAGCCTGGGATGCGCCGGCCATCCTTGTGTCAGAACACCCCACTTGGATCAATTGGCCTATGAAGGCATGCGCTTTATCAACGCTTATGTCGACGCCCCGGTATGCATTCCGGCCCGAACGACGATGATTACGGGGATTCAGTCTCATATCTATGGGTGTCCGCAATTCAAAGCGGATTATCGTTTGCAGCGGGACAGGAGTGATTTTTTAGGCAGTCTGATGACGGAGGCAGGGTATCAAACTCATCTGGTGGGCAAAAGGCACTGGCACACGGAGCCGACGTTTAGGGCCGGATTTGAAAGTGTCGCGGGGCTGGAGCAATTGAGCGTGGAACGATTTCAGCGCTGCGGCAATGCCGGTGATTTGCCGGAAGGCATGGGAAGCAACGAATTTCATCCCACCCGGAGCCAGCTTCCGCTGGAGCTGGGCAGCACGCATTGGATTGTTGACAAGGCGATCGAGTTTTTAACGTACCGGGATCAGACCCAACCTTTTTTCCTGTGGACCTCATTTATTGATCCGCATCCGCCGATGTGCATTCATGAACCTTATTACAGCATGTACGACAATGAAGATATTCCCGCACCGGTGATGCCGGAATGGGCCGAGGATCCGCATGCGCCGTATGAGCTGTTCTGCAATCGCAACATGTACAATTCCAAGCCGATGACGCAGAACGAAATAAGGAAAATGCGCGGCGTCTATTACGGCATGATCACCCATCTGGATTTTCAATTGGGCCGCCTGCTAGGCAAACTCCAGCATCAGGGGCTTCTCGACAACACGTTCATCATTTACGTTTCCGATCATGGAGAAAAGCTGGGCGATTTCGGGGACTTGTCTAAATCCGCTTTCTATGAAAACACGGCGCAAATTCCGTTTATTATCCGCTGGCCTTCCTGGTTTCAGGCGGAGGCCGGGAACACGTCCTACGCCTTGGTGGAGCTTGCGGATCTGCTGCCGACGATTTGCGAAATCGCCGGAGCCCGCACGCCTAAGGATGTGACCGGGAAAAGCTTGCTCAGCATTGTCAAAGGAGAAGCGGAGAAAGTACGAGACGAACTGCACGGCCACATTAACGACTCCCACATGTTTCATGACGGAACGTATAAATATCTTTATTTCGCGGAAGATGGCCGGGAGCTTGTGTTCGATGTGACGAAAGACCGCAAGGATGAGCACGACCTGTCCGCCAGGCAGTCGTTGCTTGCAGAGATGCGGGGCAAGTTTATGCAACATTTGACCTCCGAAGGACATCCGCATCTTTCCGACGGGAAGCTGTTGAATCGGCAGCTGCAGCGGCCTTCCGTTCGCGAGCTGAGGGCGAAAAATTCGCAAGCGTGGAAAGTGTCCCAGTGGGCCATGCACACCGAAATCAAGGTGAAAATGTAAATCATGGAGGTTGCTTCCGATGTCTCGACAACAGCCCAACATTTTATATATTATGGCGGACGATCATTGCGCCAATGCGATCAGCATTTACGGCTCCCGACTGGCTTCCGTGTTTCAGACGCCGCATTTGGACCGGATCGGCAAGGAGGGGGCGGTGCTGCACAAGTGTTTTTGCACGAATGCGATCTGTACGCCCAGCCGCGCCACGATTTTGACGGGATTGTATTCCCACAAGAACGGAGTGAAGACGCTGAACGATCGGCTCGACCCGACGTTCAACACGTATCCCCGGATCATGCGAAGCGGCGGTTATCAGACAGCTGTTGTGGGGAAATGGCATGTTCACTCCGAGCCGCAAGGATTCAATTATTACGACGTGCTGCCGGGGCAGGGGCGGTATTTCGATCCGTACTTTCTGGATCAGGCGTCGGTTTGGCGGAAAGTGAACGGCAGCAAGGAGGAACAGCCGGATTGGTCGAAGGCCAAGCAACTGGAGGGGTTCGGCAAGCAATATAAAGGCCATGTTACGGACATCATCACGGACAAATGTCTGGATTGGCTTGAGGCGAGAGACAGGAGCAGACCTTTCATGCTAATGTGCCATCACAAGGCGCCACATGATGATTTTGAATATCATCCGCGCTATGAGCATCTGTTCGATGGCGTGGATATTCCCGAGCCGGACAGTTTGTGGGAGGACAAAAGCCACCGGTCGGACGGCTCGAGGGAGTACGGCGTGACCGTGTCCGAGAAAAACAAACGGAGAAATGCCGTCGAAACGATGAGCAGACCGGATTATCCGACAGGAGCTTTGGACGTCGCCGGACTCGGTCCCGTTGAGCGGACGAAAGCCGCTTATCAGAAATATTTGAAGGATTATTTAAGGGTGGTTAAAGGTATCGACGACAACGTAGGCAGACTGCTCGATTATTTGGACGAGGAAGGATTAACCGACAACACGGTGGTCATCTATACCTCAGATCAGGGTATGTTTCTGGGGGAGCACGACTACATCGACAAACGATGGATCTTCGAAGAGGCGCTGCAGATGCCTTTGCTGATTCGCTATCCGAAGGAGATTGAACCCGGTACCGCAGTGGAGGATATGTTGACCAATGTCGATTTCGCTCCGACCTTGCTGGATTACGCCGGTTTTCCCGCACCCGCGGAAATGCAGGGAAGAAGCTTCCGATCTTTGCTTGCGGGCCACGTTCCGACTGATTGGCCGAACGTGCTTTACTACCGATATTGGATGCACATGGCGCATTTGGATAATCCGGCGCATTATGGCATACGCACTGCTGAGTATAAGTTGATCTTTTTTTACGGCCTTCCTTTGGATGCGAGCGGCGCGCTTCCCGACCCGACCATGCCCGGATGGGAATTATACGACCTGAAGCGTGACCCGCTGGAACTGCAAAATGTGTATGAACGACCGGAGTACGCCGACATCGTAAGATCGCTCAAAAAGCGTCTGTTCGATATGAAGAAAGAGGTTGGGGATGAGGATCATCTTTATCCGGAACTGGTTCGCAGGCTTTAAGCAACGATGGATGAGAATTAAGTGAAGGAAGTGATCTTGAGTTATGAATGTTTTTATTGCTTTCCCCGATAATGAATTTCGGCGAGCTTTCTTTACTGAAGATCGGATGAAGCCACTCTCGGCTTATGCCAAAATAAGTTGGAACCCCTATACTGTTCAGCTCAAACCCGATGAAGTGGCAGCTTATATATCCCAAACAAATATTTATCTAGGCGGTTGGCAAACACCTCAACTGAATTTTTCACATATTGAAGCCTCGTATTTACAACTAATATGTAATATAGGCAATCTGAAAGGCTCG
>JAJFMO010000129.1 GCA_020697475.1 Paenibacillaceae bacterium
CGTCCAATATATAGCCTCCCACGAGGTCGTTCATCTGCTGGGATGGATAAGGAAATTGCTTGTTGCTGCGGCGGACGCTCACTTTGAACGTCTGCGGCAGGCTGGGACGGGCTCGCATTGCTCGCAGCGCCTGTTCTTGAATCGACTCCAGCTCAAGTTCGGTGCGAGTGACCGGACTGAACGAATAGAGACCGAAAACTCGCCTCAACCTCTCGGCAACAACAGCGTACAGCTCGCCGTTCAGTTGAAGATAGATGCGGCCGAATTCGCGGGTAAACTCGATGTTCGGCAGGTCGCCTAACGCCTCGCGCACATGGCGCAGCGCCGTTTGTTCAAACCGCGAACGGTTTCGCCCTTTGAGCGTTAGCTCTCCCAGCCTCAAGATGACGAAATCGGGTTGTTCCAATCGTGTGTATCCTCCGCTTTCCTTCCGGCTTGCCATTGCTTCAGACACTTGTCCAGCGACCGGATAAAATAATCGATATGTTCCGTCGTATGTTCCGCCCCAAGACTCACTCGCAAGCCGCTGATCGCCATCTCCGTCGGAAAACCCATCGCTTCCAGCACCCGGCTTGGGAGCTGTTCGCCTGAGGAGCAGGCTGAACGGGTGGATATATAGATATTATACTCTTCCAAAGCGTGAACTACGACTTCGGGACGCATTCCGGGGACGGTAAAATGAACTATATGCGGTGCCATCCGGCGATCTTGTACGGTTCCCGTGACGCGCAACTGCGGCAATTGCCGCAAACCGTCCAGCAATCGATCACGCAGCTTGTACAGATGCTCGACATCGCGATCTCGGCTTTCCATCGTCAGTCGAATCGCCTTGGCCATCCCGACGATGAGCGGCACGTTCTCTGTGCCCGAACGAATGCCTGCCTCTTGTCCGCCCCCGCTCAAGAGCGGCTGTAGCTTCACGCCGTTGCGCCGGTACAGGAAACCGACTCCCTTGGGCCCGCGAATCTTATGGGCTGAGCAGCTCAGCAGATCGATCCCCAATGCAGCAGGATTCAGCGGCAGCTTGCCAATACTCTGTACAGCGTCGACGTGGAACAATATTTTCCCGTAGCCGCGCAACAGGTTCCCGATCTCTTCGATCGGCTGAATGCTGCCCATCTCGTTGTTGACATGCATCACAGATACAAGCACGGTGTCCGGCTCGATCGCTTGCTCCAACCGATTCGGGTCAACCATACCGGAATCGTCCACCGGCAGCCAAGTCACGCGGTACCCTTCTTGCTCCAGCTGCTTGCAGCTCTCATAAACAGAGGCATGTTCGATCATCGTCGTAATGATGTGATTGCCCCTGGAACGGTATTCTCTTGCCGCTCCCTTGATCGCCAGATTGTTGCTTTCTGTCGCGCACGATGTAAATATAATTTCCTCAGGCTTGGCATATAAAGCCTGGGCGATCGCGCTTCTCGCCTTGCCGATCAGCTTCTCCGCCTCCACCCCGTAACGGTGCAGCGATGACGGATTGCCGAAGTAGCGTATCATCGCCTGTGAAACAGAGTCAACGACCTCCTCGAACGGAGGGGTCGTTGCACAGTAGTCCATATAGAGCATATTCGGCTTTTCCATCATTTCATTCACACTCTTATCGATAAGCTTGCTGCAGATGCAACACTTTCTGGACGTAGCTTTGTGTCTCTTTCGGCAACAGATAGTATTTCTCCATCAGTTCTGAATCGGAACGAATGCCCAGACTGTCGATGCGGCTGGGACCGGCGTTATACGCAGCAAGCGCCACCGCCTTGTTCCCCCCGTATTTGTTCAGCATGTTGGCCAAATACTGTGTTCCGGCTTGGACGTTCTGCACCGGGTCGAACGGGTCGGTTACTCCGAGACTGTGGCTCGTGCCGTCCATCAGTTGCATCAAACCTTTGGCTCCGGCCGGCGAAACCGATCTGGCGTTGAAGGACGATTCGGCATCGATCACCGCGTTGACCAAGCTTTCCTCTAATCCGCGCGAAGCGGCAACTTGTTTGATCAGCGACGCGTATCCGGATGCATCGGTGGCGGGCGCGGCGGCCATGCCAATCGGCATGCTGCCAATTGCCGACACAGCCAACCGGTTAAGTCCGGCGGGGGCGGCGGTTGCGGACTGTGCCGCAGCTGCCGGTTCAGACAATGACGAGTTCATCAACGACTGCAGCATGTCCATAAAGTCACTGCCGCCGTTCAGCGAAGTCGACGAGCCGGACTCAGTCATACCGGTATAATCCAACAGCTGCAATTTGATCAATTGCGCCATCATTCGCGGATCGATGCTCATATTTGACAAGAACCTCCAAAACTTCAGCGGAATAAGCCTATTGTACACTTTTCCGCGTCTCTGTCAAAGACATTTCATTTGTCGAAAAAGAAATGAAAAAGAAAAAAAGCCCCGAAGGGCTGCTTTCCTTAAGTTACAGGCAATAGTAAAAAATATGCGGCTAAAGCGACAAGCCCAATCGTGGCGGACCATACCCCCAACGCCCGGCTACCCAGCCAAAACGCGATGACACCGGCAACGACTGCTGCCGAACCGAGCACGGTCGGCCAGACGAACAGGGAAAGAATGGCCGTAGCCAAGGCGAGCCACCCAAGCCATGCTCCGCCTGTTTCCACTTCTTCTTCCTGGGCGGCAATGTCGCCCCCCTTATTCCGAACAAATTGTCGGTTGACCCTCGGGGCAGCAATTTCCGCCGAATATTCTTCGTTATGCTCGTTCATCCGGGAATCATTCACGTTCAACCCCGATTCGAGATCGAGCTGCTGCCGCTGATATTTTCGCTTCCGTTCTTTGTTCATGCTCACCATCTCCTCGCGTGCATCCGTTATTTCTGCTTCGCTTCAAATGTATGGCAGCAGGTGTTTTGCACGTTCTGAGCGTAATCTTGATGCGTGGCGTTCATGTCGCTGGCGAACTCCGTGTTGTAATCGACGTTCGCGTGCTGGTCCACTTCGATCAAAATTTCCTTTGCGTTGCAATTGTTGCCTTGTTCCCAGTATTTACAATTCGATACGCTGCATTTGACGTCGTTCGGCATGGTTGTCACCTCCCATTCACCATGTTCCCCCGTGCGTCTTCTTTTTAGACTGACATATCCTTCAAGCCCGCATTTACGCATAAATCGAGTTCCCGCTTGCCACGCTAACAGTAAAAGGAGTGTGGAGCCAATGCGCCGCCCGATCTGGCCATGGTTTTTGTTGCTTGCTTTAGGATTGTTGGTTTTACCCGCCGACCGCCACCGCCATACGGATCAGACCCATCGGATCGAAGGGAACTTGACCCCTCAACGGGAAATGGCGATGAAGGAAGCGATATACCGCAACGACGTGCAGTTGACCGACGAACTGTGCCGCAACCAATGCGTCGCCGATTTTCACAAGACATTAACCAAGATCGATCAACGTAAAAATGTGGGCAGCTACGCCGAATTCAAGCAGGTTTTGCAAAATACACACGCAGAACATCCGCACATTCTGGAGTTGGTCTGGCAATCGACTGCCGCCGGACAAGCGCCTGAGGTCGTCGTCAACACGGCCGATCCGAAAGTGCACGCGCAAGCCGCGCCCTTGCTGGAGCAAGCACGTCAAGCGGCGCAGAACGGGCAAACTTACCAATCTCCGCGATTGGATGTCGATGGACAGGCTTATTTCGTGCTCGGGGTACCCACTCAAGATCAGTCGTCTTACTTGATCGGTATCGTGCATCAGGATATTTTGAACCGCGTTGCCGACCATCAGATGAAAAACTTGCGAATCGCGACCTACCCGCCCGATCATAACTTCAAGATCGAGTCCGTCGACTCGGATACGTTGCGCGACAAGCAGGTCAACAATCCGGAGCAGAACGAAGGCACAAGCCATTATCACAAAAATGAAGTTGTCGTCAAATTCCGCAATCCGCCGACAGACGCAGAACTGCAAAAAATTGATGCGGACATCCAGGCGACCGCCGCCCATATTATGGGGACGACATACGTTTTTCGCTCGAGCTCCTTGGAAGCCAAACAGTTGATGGAGTATTTCCAGCATTGGGATATCGAGTATGCGGAGCCGCACTTTCTTTACTTGACGAACCAGGTTCCCGCTGCCTCTGTGGGCAACGAAACCAACGCTCAAACGATTGTGCCCAACGATTTGCTGTACCGCCGATATCAGTGGAATTTGCCGATCATTGATACCGAGTTGGGTTGGAATATTAGCAAGGGAGCAAGCAATGTCGTTGTCGGAATTGTCGATACAGGAGTGGATTTGAACCATCCGGATTTGCAGGGGCACTTGCTGAAGGGGATCAATGTGATCGACAACAGCGCGCTTCCGTTGGATGATGTCGGCCATGGGACGCATGTGGCGGGGGTCATCACTGCATTGGTCAATAATGACCGTGGTGTGGCCGGCATGACATGGGAAAATCCGGTGCTGCCGGTGAAAGTGCTCGATGAGACTGGGGCAGGCAGTACGTATGCCGTCGCGCAAGGAGTCGTCTGGGCGACCGATCACGGCGCCAAAGTGTTGAATTTGAGCCTTGGCAACTACGCCGACGCGAATTTCCTGCATGACGCGATCCGTTACGCCTTTGACCATGACGTAGTGCTGATCGCGGCGAGCGGCAACGACAATACGGAGCAACCGGGATATCCGGCCGCCTATCCGGAAGTGTTGGCAGTGGCCGCCACCGATTCGAATAAGCAGCGGGCTCCGTTCTCCAACTTCGGCGATTATATCGGTGTCGCAGCGCCCGGAGTCAATATCGCCAGCACGTACCCGGACAACCAATATGCCGCACTGTCCGGCACATCCATGGCGAGTCCTCATGTGACGGCGTTGGCCGCGTTGATCCGCTCGATCGATCCGGCGCTGAAAAACACCGAGGTGATGGACATTATCCGCAAGACTGCGATGGACCTGGGCACGCCAGGAAGGGATAAATATTTCGGATACGGTCAAATCGATGTGGTAAAGGCGCTGCAAGCGGCCAAAAATGGCCTTGGCGCACCTACGCCGGGGACGACTCCCGGGACGGTGAATGGGGAGACGGGAAGCAACGGGGGAACTACGGGCGAGACGCCTTCGACCGGCAAGGGGAATGAAGGTTCCGCCGCTCAGACGGGAAGTACGGAAGATACGTTTGATTCGGACGATTCGTCCTCCTGGCTGGATTGGCTGTATCGTTGGTTTGGGCGGTGAAGCGCGGGTCCTCCGGTGTTTTACCAGCAGTCGCCTCTCTGTAGTTCGATTTTTCGAATTACACGGGGGCGGCTTCTCCTTTTTTGGTTTAGAATCGAAAATGCGCAGAATGACGGTTAAGCGTAAAGGTGGGGCGGGGGCGAGGGTGGCGGAGTGCTGTGGTGATGGTATGTGTATTTTTGGGTGTGGCGAGGGGACGATGGGATGCTGTGACGAGAACGAGAACTCTAACGGTTGAAAACTAAGCTTAATTGCCGACAATAGTCCCTCTTCCATATGTAACGGTTGGCCAATGTGCTTAATCCCCGCTCAGGGTCCAAAATCGTAAAAAACGGCAGAATAGCACCCGGTTACAACCGTTAGATCTATTAGACGTTGATTTCTAACCGATTAGCCTTATTCGCAACCGTTACAATTCAAAGGAAGGCGAAAAAGCGCCAATAAAACCCCAATCGTCCCTCCCTTCATCAAGCAAATATATGCGAAATTTAGGTTTTGGCGTGAGAAGTCGAAGGGTTAATGAAAAAAGCTGAACTGAGCGACGTTATTCGGGGTCAAATCCACCTTTTTTGATTGCCAACGGATCTGAGAAACCTTATTGTTATAAAAATGCGAGAAAGTCATGCCGCAAAGAACAAATAAGGCCGTTGGGTTCCGTTGTAGGTGCGAAGATAGCCAATTGTATAGTAATAAGGAATGTAGGTTCCGTTAAGCCCCAACCTCCACTCCTCGAGCGTCGCATACCACATTTTGCCTTCCTCCTCCTGCCCAAACAAAAACCGACCCCTACCAAATCGCGTTCGCGAGTGGTTGGGGTCGGTTTGCTTCAACGTTAGTTGGTGCTCGGAAGTTGTCCGTAAGCCGGGTTCTGTGCTTCCGGTGGTGTGAACGGCAACCAGCCTCCCACCGTGAGAAGCGACAATCATCTATCTTGACCGGGCATTGCTGCCCGGTTCCAGCGACCAACCCGGACGCGTCTCGGGCAAAGACTGCGATTGTTCATCGCCGCGTCCCTCTTAGGTCTTGCTCCAGGTGGGGTTTACCAGGGAAAGAGTCGCCAAATTCCCTCGTGGTCTCTTACACCACGGTTCCACCCTTGCCTGTGCGCTCCAAGCTTGAAGCGCCATCGGCGGTCCATTTCTGTGGCACTATCCTTCAGCTCGCGCCGACTGGACGTTATCCAGCACCCTGCCCTATGGAGCCCGGACTTTCCTCGGGAGAACCTCCCGCGATTGTCTGTCCAACTTCCGATATCTAACGTATGCAGAAATTATATTATACCGCTTTTGCGGCGCGTACTCAAATCATAAAAATCGGTAAATTTCCGTATTCACCTTGGAAGCGATCGCTTCGGTCTCCCATTGCGCCTCTTGCAGCTGTTCGTTCAGCCAAGCGGCTAACGGCGCTTTGAAAATCTTCTCCGCGTTGTGCCCCGGATCGACGATCGCGAGTCCGGCGGCCATGGCGTCATGCGCCGTATGATAATCGATATCGCCGGTCACGAGCGCATCGGCGCCTTCGTGCAGGCTCTGCTGCACATACCGCCCGCCGGAGCCGCCGAGCACAGCGACCTTGCGGATCGGCCTCTGCAAATCGCCGACGACGCGTACACGCGGCACGTCAAACGCCGCCTTTACGCGCTCGGCTAGCTCGGACAAGCTTTCCTGTTCCGGCAGCTCGCCGACTCGGCCCAGGCCGAACTTGCGTCCGCGCAGATGCTGGGGATACTTCTCGCCGGCTTTGTTTTTCTCCAAGTAAGCGATATTCGTCAAGCCAAGCGCCTGCGCCATCAAGTCGTTCATCCCGCCTTCAGCCGCGTCCAGGTTCGTATGAGCGATATAAACGGCGATATCATGCTTAATCAGCTTCTCGTAAAGCTTGCCGGCCGGCATATCCGTGCGCAGGTGAGCAAGCGGACGGTAGATGATCGCATGATGAGCGACGATCAATTGCGCTCCTTCGCTGATCGCCTCCTCCACAACGTCATCGGTGACGTCCAAAGCGACAAGCAGCTTGCGAACCGGATGCCGCAAACTGCCAAGCTGCAGTCCGATCCGATCCTCAGGCACGGCAAACGGTTTGGGAGCGAACGATTCCACCATTTGAATTACTGTGTGTCCGTCGGCATACATTCCAGCACCTCCTTGATCCCGCGCATCTCCTCATGAAGCCGAGCGAGCTTACCTGACTGCGCGGCCAACGCGGATTGTGCCGCTTCGCGGGCGATCCCCTCCAGCTTGGCGAGCTCCCCTTGCCATTTCTTCCTCCATACGGGCGATGCTCTCTCCAGCAAAAAAGGCCCCATCTTAAGCAGCGTTTCCTTGACGGCCACGTAGCCATCCGCCATCCGGCGTTCTCGATACAGCCGTTCATTTTGCTCATTCGCACGATCCAACGCACCTGGCTTCTCCGCCACTAAAATCTCGTAAATTTTTCCGTCTTCTTCCAAAATGTCTTCCTCGATCAATACCCAGGACCAATCGAGCAGCCACTGCCGAACCCGATCCGCACCAACGTTGGGCTGCAAGATCAGCCGTTTGACTCCGCCACACTCACCGACTCCGCCAGACACACCAACACCGTCGGGCTTGTCGACTCCGGTTAGCTTGCCGACCCCGGCTTGCAATATTTGCGAAATCAAGCTGCCCCCCATACCCGCGATCACAACGCAATCGACTTCCCCAGGGGCGAGTACCTCCAACCCGTCGCCGCGCCGCACCGCGATCGACGACTCCAACCCGGCTTCGCGCACTTGTTTGGCGGCGGCCAAATACGGTCCTTCGTTCAGCTCCCCGGCCACAGCGGATCTTACCCGTCCGGCCTGCGCCAACCAAACCGGCAGCAGCGCGTGGTCGGACCCGATGTCAGCCAGCCGGCTCCCGTAAGGAACATAGGAAGCCACCGCCTGCAATCTTTCCGATAACGTAATCATTTACACAACCCACTCAGTCCATCGTTTGCGCGAAACGAACAAAATCAAGCCTGCCAAGATCATTTTGCCCAATAACGAGATCTGCATTCCCGCAGCCAACGGGCTATGCATTGCGACAGCGAAAAATTCCGGGCTGAACCACGTCGCCAACGCCAGAAGGCAAAAGAGTACGGTCAATCGCTTGTTCCGATGCTGGCACAGCCAACCGACCCACACGAAAATCGCGCT
>JAJFMO010000130.1 GCA_020697475.1 Paenibacillaceae bacterium
AGGCTCAGCATGATTGAATTATGCGCGCGGGAGCGAGCGAGAGCGCTGCTCGATCCCGGATCGTTCCGCGAATTGCTCGATCCGTTCGAGCGGATGGAATCGCCTCACCTGGCGCCTCAAGGCATCGTTCCGCAAAGCGACGACGGCGTGACCGTGGCTCGTGGGACGATCGATGCCGAGCCTGCGGTCGTGATTTCGATCGAAGGCTCGTTTCTGGGCGGCGGCATCGGCGAAGTGTCCGGCGCGAAAATCGCCGGCGCCCTGGAACTGGCGCTTCGCGACAACGAACAAGGCGTGCGCGTGCGACCGGTGCTGCTGCTCGATACCGGCGGTGTCCGGCTGCAGGAAGCCAACTTCGGCTTGCTGGCGATCGCCGAAATTTGCGCTGCCGTAGCGGCACTGCGCCGCCATATCCCGGTTGTCGCGGTGATCCCCGGGATGATCGGCTGTTTCGGCGGAATGTCGATCGTCACCGGCTTGTGCAGCCATGTGATCATGACCAGGGAAGGGCGCTTGGGGTTGAACGGTCCCGAAGTGATCGAGCTCGAAGCGGGGATCCAGGAGTTGGACTCGACCGACCGGCTGTTGATCTGGAAGACGATCGGCGGCGCCAGACGATGTGCCAAAGGGTTGGCGGACGGCCTCGTCGACGATGACGCAGCCGCCATTTCGGACGCCGTGCGTTCCGTTTATCGCCAAGACGGAGGTAGTGTTCCCCGTTGTACCAGGGCATACGAATATTTGCAACGACTGAGCCCAGGCGCTCCTCCGGATGTACGCAATGTTGCCATTCAAAATGCCACGGATGCCAAGGCAGAGGACGTCCAATTGAGTCGCGGCAAAATGTGGTTCCATGCTTTAACGGGAAATAGTCTCACACAGAACGACCCCGATCGATTGACCGACTCGGTTCTATGCGCCGATGTCGGGACGGATGGCGAGCGCGTCCGTTATATCGCGGTCGTTCCGGATTTGTCTAATCCCTATCCGCGCGCAAGAAACGGGGAAGTGGGGCTGGTCGAAGGTTGGACGATCGCCCGTTATGTCAAGGAAGCGATAGAGGAAGACGCAGACGGGATACGGCGGGCGATCGTATTGATCGTCGACGTCCCCGGCCAAGCTTACGGCTTCGTCGAGGAACTGCTCGGCTTGCATCAGGCTTGCGCCGCCGCTGTCGACGCCTATGCCGCAGCGCGCATTGCCGGCCACCCGCTTGTGGCGCTCCTGGTCGGCAATGCGATTTCCGGCGCTTTTCTTGCCCATGGCCTGCAAGCTAATCTTCTCTTGGCCTTCAACGATCCGCAGGTTAATGTGCAGGTGATGTCGAAAAAATCCGCTGCGCGGGTTACCCGGCGGACGATCGCCGAACTGGAAGCGGCAGCGAAGGAAGTACCGGCCACAGCTTACGACATACGCTCCTTCGCCAAGTTGGGGGCGCTCGATCGGCTAATTGATGGCATCGATTTTCAAACACCCGGTACCGCTGATATCCGCCGGGTCCGCGAGGAAATTGCCGCCGCTCTTGCCAAGGCTAGGAGAACGGGGCGCGATTTGCGCCCACGCTTAAGTTCGGCCGCTGCAATAACGGGAAGACCGGCTTCGATTCGCGTTCGCGAAAGGTTGAGCCAACAATGGACCTTACAGTAGCCCCTCATGATTTATTGAAGCTTGGCGATACTCGATTGATTCCTTCGTCGACTCAGTCCGAGCCCTCCTGGGTGGCTCGGGTATTGACTGAGACGCCCTGGGTCGTTGTGCGGCGCGCTCCGATGGCGACGGAATTCATTCCTGTCGGAGTGCGAGGCAAGCAACGTTCCGAACGTCACGCCGCATTCGTGTCCCCAGAAACGGTCATTGCCCGCATTTCTCCTGAAAGGCTCGCCGCAGCCCGCAATTGGAAGGCAAGCCCAAGAACCGGGACTGTAGCCGCCTTGAAAGCTCTAGACGAAGTGGAGGAAATCCTCGCTGCTTATCGGCTCGACTGGGGGCCGGCCGGCAGCGTCGGATTCGAGCTTGCCAGCGGAGCGCCGACAGCCGCGTCCGACAGCGATCTGGATATCGTCATTCGCTCACCGCATCGCCTATCCGTTCAATCGGCTCGTTCCTTGTGCGACCGGCTCGCCGGCTTGCAAGCGCAAGTCGATGCGCTGCTCGAGACGCCGGGCGGCGCTGTGTCTCTCCGCGAATATGCGAGCGGCCACGTTCCGGTGCTGCAACGGACGCTATACGGTCCGCGGCTTGTTGAAGATCCATGGGGGGATGGAGAATGAGAATGATTTTTCTGTTTCCCGGTCAAGGGTCGCAATATCCCGGGATGCTTCGGGACTTGCCGGCGCACCCGCAAATTCTCGCGACTTTCGAGGAAGCGAGCCATGCGCTCGGATTCGATTGTATGGAGATGGATTCCGCCGACAGCCTGATGTCCACCGTCTCCGTTCAAACAGCGATATTTGTTTGTGGAGTTGCATCGACGAGAGCATTGGCCGCAGAGGGAGTTAAGCCGGATCTGGTCGCAGGCCACTCCGTCGGGGCGTTCGCAGCGGCTGTCGCCTCAGGAGCCATCGGATTTAGCGATGCGCTGTCGCTCGTTCGGCTTCGCGCAGAAAGCATGGCCGCCGCCTTCCCTGGCGGATACGGGATGGCCGTCGTCTTCGGTCTGCGGCAACGGCGGCTGCAACAATTGATCGATCAGGTTAACGCTGCAGCACAGTCAAACTCCGCTTCATCTTCCGCCTCGCCCATAGCCTTCATCGCGAATATCAACTCTTCCGACCAAATCGTAATTACCGGATCGCTCCATGGAATTGAGCAAGTGCTCTCATTAGCTTGCGAGGAGGGGGGAGTTCATTCGCGCAAACTGAACGTGGCCGTGCCTTCCCACTGCCCATTACTGCAGCCGGTTTCCGAGCTGTTGGCTGCCGCCTTGTCTTCCATGGCGATTCATTCGCCGGCCATTCCATATATCGGCGCCCGCCATGCCAGAGTTTTGCGCAGTCCGGCGGCCGTCCGGCAAGATCTCGCCGAAGGCGTTGTCAATCCGGTTCGCTGGCATGAGACGATGATGCTGTCTTATGAACTCGGCGCGCGCCTGTTCGTGGAAATGCCGCCTGGGCAAGTTCTATCTGACCTGATCACGACAACGTTTCCGGCAGCTCGTGCAATCTCCTTCAACCATAGCGGGATCAACTCAATAATTCACCTTGACCAAAAAAGGTAGTGATGTTACTATCAAATTGGAAAGCGGTAACATCCAGAGTTCTCTTCTTGCGTCCGCTTCCATACATTCGTAGTAGCTTTGGAGAAAAATGGGGAGGTTGTAAGGATGGTTGGGAAAAGCTTCAAGGTGTTGCTATTTGCATTTGTCACCGTTTTCATGTTGGCAGCATGCGGCAACGGGGACAATGGCGCACAGTCGGCTGCTGGAGGAGATGCGTCGAAAGGCGGGGCTTCCGCACCGCAGACGATTGAAATTCCGCCGACGACCGTCAAGTTGTTCGCGGGCAATATTAATGCCGATGTATTCCAGTACATGATCGTGGATCCGATGGCTAAGAAATACCCGCAAATTACAGTGGAGAAGCAGACCGGGAAAATCGACGATTTGATCGCCGCCGGGGAAACGCCGGACTTGATGACCGCTTGGAACGGAGGAATATTGCCCAATCAGCAATATGGCGTGGTCAACGATATGACGCCCCTGATCAAGAAACACAATTTCGATTTGAGCCGATTCCGCGATGTCTACATCAACGCAATAAAAGTGCTCACAGACAAAGGCGAAATGATCGGCATTCCGTATTACACCCAATTCAACGCACTCTACTACAACAAAGACATTTTCGATAAATTCGGCGTAGCCTACCCAAAAGACGGTTTGACTTGGGATGAGACGATCGATATAGCCAAAAGAGTGACCCGGGTGGAAAACGGCGAGCAGATTCAGGGATTGAACTATGCCGCGATACAACGCCTGGCTTTCCCATTCTCGCCCGACATTCTCAATGCCAAAACCGAGCAGGCTACTATTAATAACGAAGTATGGAAGCGGGCTTTCGAAACCGCCATGAGGAACGATACGATTCCCGGCAATTATCCGAACAAAGATTTTAACAAGGGGCAAGTCGCCATGTTTGCGAACGTCGGCGACGGGTTGCCCGCGACCCGGACTGCAGTTCAGCAAGGACTGTTCCAGGTAGGATTCGCCCAATATCCGCAATTCAAGGAAGCGCCTAACACGTACGGCATGGTGGATGCGCATTATATTTGGGTGACCCAGACGAGCAAGCATCCTGACGCGGCGTTTAAGGTGATCGAAGTGATGACCTCCGATGAGGTGCAAATGGCGGCATCCAAGACGTACGGCCGCTATTCCCCGCTGAAAGATCCCGAGTTGCAGAAGCATTTTGGCGAAGATTATTTGCCTGGGGTGAACATGCAGTCGATCTTCAAGAGCAGCCCGGCGCCCGGGACGTCGTTCTCTGAACTGTACCCGAAAGGCAGAGATATCGTCGTTGACGAATACAAGCAAGTGGCTACCGGCAAGAAAGACATCAACACAGCACTGCGTGACGCAGATGACCGGATCAACAAGATGGTAGCAGACACCCGCGGGAAATAAAAGTTATTGAAAAAATAGCGAAAATGTAACGACGCGCCTTCCTTGCTTATCCAAGGGAGGCGCGGCTTTTTTCTTGTTGCCAAGGTTGTTGTTGGCGCTAAAAATGGCATCTCGCAACTTGACCATCAAAGGTAGTGATGTTATAATGACAAATGTAAGCGTTAACAATGTTGGGAGTCCCTTCCGATAAACGCGCTCACACGTTTTATAGTACAGCTACGAAATAAGAAGGAGGTTGTAAGGAATGGTTTTTAGAAGTTTGAAGATTTTCTTGTTTTCCATTGTTACCGTTTTCATTGTGGCCGCTTGCGGCAATGGCGTAAACCCCGCTCAGTCCGCTTCGGGCGGCGACACAGCGAAGGGCGCCTCGGCTGCACCTAAGACCGTAGAAATTCCACCGACGACAGTGACGCTTTTTGCCGGCAACATTAACCAGGATGTATTTCAATACATGATTGTGGATCCGATGGCCAAGAAATACCCGCAAATTACGGTTGAGAAGCTGACAGGGAAAATTGCCGATTTAATTGCTGCCGGAGAGACACCGGATTTGATGACGGGTTGGAACGGCGGAATATTGCCCAATCAGCAGTACGGCGTGGTCAACGATATGACGTCTCTGATCAAGAAACACAATTTCGATTTGAGCCGCTTCCGCGACGTCTACATCAAGGCCATCACTGTGCTGACCGACAAAGGCGAAATGATCGGCATTCCATATTACACCCAATTCAACGCTCTCTACTACAACAAAGACATTTTTGATAAATTCGGTGTACCTTATCCGAAAGACGGCTTGACCTGGGACGAGGCAATTGATTTAGGCAAAAGAATGACCCGGGTGGAAAACGGCGAGCAAATCCAGGGATTGAACTACGCCGCCATTCAACGCTTGGCTTTCCCATTCTCGCCCGACATTATCAACGCCAAAACCGAGAAGGCTACAATTAATAACAAAGTATGGAAGCGGGCTTTCGAAACCGGCATGAAGAACGATACGATTCCCGGCAATTATCCGAACAGAGATTTCAACAAGGGACAGGTTGCCATGTTTGCGAACGTAGGGGACGCCTTGCCTGCTGTTCGAACTGCCGTGCAGCAAGGGCTCTTCAAAGTAGGATTTGCCCAATATCCTCAATTCAAGGAAGCGCCAAACACATACGGTATGGTAGATGCGCATTATATTTGGGTGACCAAGACGAGCAAGCATCCGGATGCAGCGTTTAAGGTAATCGAAGTGATGACCTCGCACGATGTGCAAATGGCGGCATCCAAGACGTACGGAAGGTATTCTCCGTTGAAAGATCCCGAGCTACAGAAACATTTCGGTGAAGATTACTTGCCCGGGGTGAACATGCAATCCATATTCAAGAGCAGCCCGGCACCGGGGACGGCATTTTCCGAATTGTATCCCCAGGGCAAAAACATCGTAGTCGATGAATACAAGCAGGTGGCGACGGGTAAGAAGGATATCAATACCGCACTGCGAGATGCGGATGATCGGATCAACAAGATGGTGGCGGACACCCGCGGGAATTAATGTGGACCGACCCGGGACGCCTTACGCCATATCCGGCAATGCTGTAGTTGAACGCATAATAAATTCAACCGGAATGATTGTATCGGCGATAGGAAGAATATCCGGATTCCGAATACGGTGCACGAGCGCTCTAACAGCTTGGATCCCCAGCTCTTTCACGTCTTGCCTGATGCAGGTGAAGCGAGAAAAGCTGGGCTGGGGGTCCTCCCAGCTGATCACGGACAATTGCTCCGGTATCGAAAGGCCGATTTCATCCGCTACTTGCGCGCATCGGATACTAAGCTCATCGTGCGCGCAAATGATGGCGGTTGGCCGCTCCGGTTCAAGCAGTCTGTCCTTGAGCGGTTTTACCTCCAGATTCGCGTTGCTCCAAACGGATGCGGTCATATTTTCATGAGCCAGGCTGGCAGCCGTCTGTGTAAACAGATTTTGTCTGTATCGAAGATGAGGCATGGCGTCAGCGCCCGACAAGTAAGCAATGTTTCGATGCCCAAGCTTGAGCAGATGTTGCATGGCCAATCGCATTCCCGAACCGTCATCGAATAACAAGGCCGGCAAGCCGGCAACCTCTACAGGCGCCAGCAGAACGATAACAGGCAAACCGCTTCTTTCCAAATCTTCATAGTTGAATGGCCTTCTTCCGCTCCAATAAATTAAGCCATCCACCCGCCCATCCATAAATAAGCTGGCCTCTAGCGATTCTTGAGTATTCCCCGTTCGATATACCAACGTATCGTATCCTTGATTTTCCGCCTCGCGACGAATCGAGTTGAATAGGCTGCCGATATATAAATTCGAGGAATCCCCACCCACTCCGAAGTAAATTCCGATCGTCGAAGTGCGCTGGGTTTGCAACGAGCGAATCAACGCATTCGGAACGTATTGCAACTCTTGCGCCACTTTCAGCACTTTCCGCCGCGTTTCCTCAGACACTCGTACCGGTTTTCCATTGAGAATAAGTGATGCGGCTGTTCGCGATACTTCAGCTTTCTTCGCGACATCCTTTAAGGTGGCTCTGGGCATTGCGGGTCCTCCATCAAGTGAGTTGATACTGTTTGCGCATCTTCGTTCGATATTGTCCTGGCGTCATCCCGTTCATTCTTCTGAACAAGTTTTGAAAATGGGTTCCGCTTTCGTAGCCGACTAACGAAGCGATTCGATCGATAGTCTCGTTATCCCTTTCCAGGTGCCTCTTCGATATCTCCAACCGATACCTCATTAGAAAATGCATGGGACTAATCCCCGTCTCCTCTTTGAATATGCGAGAAAAGTAAAAAGGGCTCAAATGGGACGATTGCGCAAGATCAGCCAATGTAAGCGGTTCGGGATAATGTTCTTGAATGAACCATTTGACCTGCTCGACAGCATTTCGCGATGGAGAAGTTGTCCATCCTCCGGGGCGAAAATGCAAAATATGGGTGATCTCCGCCAGCAAGACAGATAACAAATGATCGCATATCCACTGCGATTCCGGAATTCGAGGATCGTAATAAGCAAAAATCTCACGGAAACGTTGTTCAAGCTTGAAATAACGCTCTTTCAACGGAATTACGGGACATGTTCTTTCGTCTATTAAAAATCCGGGTCGAAGCCTTGGCAGTTTAAGTCCGGAAAAACGTACATACAGAATGGAATGGTTGCAGTTGCTGTCGGATTTCTCTTCATGCCAAACGCTGTCATTATAAATGACTAAACTGTTTGGTTCAATAGGGTAAGAAACGCCGTTGATGACATATTCCCCTTTACCTTCTATGACTAATAATACCTCAGTTCGGTCGGGGTGGTTGTGCAATGGTCTATAATAATGCTGTTTCTGTCGGATTTGCCAAAGACCGGCATCTTGCAGGTGCGGAGGGACGGTATTCTCGAAAAATGTATTCACGTCTTATCCTCTCCCGTTAAAGATATTGCGTTCTTGTAAGCATTATAATAAACTTAGTTTATCAATTCAAGGGTAAAGGAAGGAGGAGATTCAAATGATCATTGATTGCCACTATCATTTGGGAAAGGGCGATTTTTTGGCCGCATTTTTTCAATGTGACGCCATGGTTGAGACCCTTCTCAAGCATCAGAAGGAAGCGGGCGTTGATCGTACCGTCGTTTTTCCGGTTAAATACAGCCGGTATCGGGAAGCCAATGAAGAGATTGCGGCATTGTG
>JAJFMO010000131.1 GCA_020697475.1 Paenibacillaceae bacterium
CTCCATAAGCTTTCCCTTGTATATTCCTCGTGCATTTCCGTGAGGGTGGCCAATATGCGATCGTAGTGGCCGCCCTCGAGCTGAATTTGAGAAGGAAGCCCCTGATCAGCCTGAAGCAGAAAACGGTTGATCCAAAAGTTGTCATGCATCCTCCAAAACAGCTCCATCCCGAAATTGCAGTTGAACAACTTCAGCGGCTTCCCATCTTCGGGGTTGACAAAAATTTCGTGCACCTGATAAGGCATGACGAACGTAAACGTTCCGCATTCCATTCGGTGTTCGACACCGTCGATCACTTCTGTGCCGCTGCCTTCCAGTACGAGGGAAAATTCCATAAAATCGTGGCGATGCGCCGGAAAATGCTTGTCCAATCGATGCACAGCCAATTGGAAGGGGAAATCCGGATCCCTCTTGCGATATTGGCTGCAGACGAGCGGAATGTGGGTCATGAACGCTCCTCCTGAAAAAATGCGATACATAACGAATTTATTATAAGCGCCGGCGAGCGGATTTGTCGTAAGCTGAACTTATTATCCATTGTATCATATCAGGAGAATAGGGGTGTCATTCGTCATGTTGAAACAAACGAAAAAGGCGGCAATCGCCGGTATTTGCAGCGTCTTAAGCCTGGCTCTGTTCACCGCTTGCGGCGCCCAAGCACCGCAGAACGCCGCGCAGACCAACCCGCCTGCTGCGGGAACCGAGGCGCCGGCGAAGAAAGCAAATCCGGATCCGGTAACATTAACGATGCATTTTCCGAGTTGGAAAGAATATTCGACCGAAGAGGCGCGGAAGGAGTTCACCGAACCGGTGAAGAAAAAATATCCGCATATTACGATCGAGACGATCCGAGCGGGCAAAGGCTCCAACCTGACCGACCTGGTCGCAGCCTCCAAAGCGCCGGATTTGTATGTGACCTCCAGCAATGTGGTGACCGAAGTTCTGGATACCGAATTGGGATACCCGATGGACGAACTCATCAAGGCGAACCGGCTCGACTTGTCGGATATTCGGCCTGTCCTGCTGGATGCGATTCGGAATACGACGGGCACGGACAAGTTGATTGCCCTGCCTTTTGTCCAAAACTTTTCCGCTCTCTATTATAATAAAGATATTTTCGATCATTTCGGCGTGCCTTACCCCAAAGACGGCATGAACTGGGATGATGCGTACGAACTGGCCAAGAAATTGTCCCGTACGGATTCCGGGGTTCATTATCGCGGACTGGATCTTTCCTCGGATCCGCTGCGGCTTGGATCGCAGCTGTCGCTGCCGTTTCTCGATCCGGCGACCGCCAAAGCATTAGTGACGACCGACAAGTGGAAGCAAGTGCTGGAGCGGGTGCAGAAAATTTATGCCATTCCCGGCAATGCGCCGATTAAAGGAGACCCCGACCCGTTCCTGAAGGTGAAGAATGCGGCGATGGAAGCGAGCAACAATATCATCGGCTCGATCCTCGCTGTGCCGGATTTGAATTGGGATATGACGACGTATCCGGTTTGGAACGAAGCCCCGGGCACGGGTATGAACGTCGATGTCCATGTCGTGGGAATATCGGCGACCAGCAAGCATAAGGAGGATGCGTTCCTCGTTGTGCAAACTCTGCTCTCCAAAGATTGGCAGACGAACGAGACGAAGCAGGGACGACTTTCCGTCCTGAACAGCAAAGATGTCCAGCAGCAATTCGGCAGCGATCTTCCGGTCAAGGGCAAAAATTTGCAATCCGTGTTCAAAATAGCGCCCGCCGCTGTGCCGGCCCCGACCCGTTATATCGGGATCGCCAAGGACAGCATGAAGAACACATGGAAAGCGGTTGTCGACGGCCAGAAAGATATCAATACCGCGCTGCGTGATGCGCAAGAAGAAATCGACAAGAAGATCGACGCCGCCAAGAAGTAGCGGGACTTGCCGAAGTGAGCCATCCTTTTCGAATCGCCTATCGCCGACGGCAGGTCCAAGTGATAAGATGGATTGTGAAAAGGAGGTCGGACGAGTGTCGCTGAAGGAAATGTTATCGTTGGAGTTGCTAAGCCGGAAGTTGGTTGTGGATGAAAACGGCTATCGAACGTGGAAACGAGCTGCTACACAGTCGCAATGGCCGGCAAAGGAAACAGCGCTTATTATTTGCGACGTCTGGGACAAGCATTGGTCGCGGGGAGCGAACGAACGCCTTGCGGCCATGTTGCCGCGTATGGCGGCAACGGTCGACGCTGCACGCGCTGCGGGATTGCACATTATCCACGCGCCGTCGGATACTGTGGATTACTATGCGGGCACTCCCGCGCGCCGCAGGATACAGGAAGCGCCGCCCGTGGAACCGCCTGCCATCGCCATACAAGAACGCCCGCCGCTTCCTGTTCAGTCCGTAGGAGAGTGTTCGGATACCGGAGGGGAAGAGCGCAAGGTATGGAGCCGGCAGCATCCGCAGATCGCCATCGACCAGGAGCGGGATGCGATCTCGGACAACGGACGCGAAGTGTACCGGTATTTCATAGCGCACGGCATACGAAACGTGATTTTCCTCGGCGTACATACGAACATGTGCATCTTGAACCGCTCGTTCGCCATCAAAAATATGGTTGGCTGGGGCTTCAACGCGGCTTTGATCCGCGATTTGACCGACGCGATGTACGATCCGGCCGATCCGCCGTATGTAAGTCATGAAGAAGGGACGCGTCTTGTCATCGAATATATCGAGAAGTTTTGGTGCCCGACGATAAGCAGCGAGATGTTGGCTGGGGGCAGGATGGGATGATGGAACGTTTTCACGACTGTCGGGATTGGTTAAATATTCTTTTCAAAAAAAATTAACAAAGACACGCAAATTGTCAACAGTTTGCGTGTCTTTGTTAATAAACATCAAAAAGATAGTGGCGCTTCACAGCTCAACTTGGCTCGACGCCTCACAACCCCATCAACATCGCTTCAATTTCCTGCCAGCGGCGGAACCGCTCGGGGACGCGGCGCTGCCAAGCTTCGCTGATGCGCTCCCAGTGCGCCAGATCGCGGTAGCTGCGATTCAGCCAGCCTTCGAGGAAGTTGGTATCGGCCAAGTGGCCGTAGCATAGCATTGCGGCGGCGGCTTGCCATTCGGTAGGCGGCAGCGGATGCTCGGCTTGGTAGCCGGAGCAGAACGCGCGGATGCCGCCTTCGTCGAGCGCCGACAAGTGCAGTCCGGTCACGATGTCGCCGATCCAATGGCCGATTTCGCCGGCGCCGTCGGTCCAATCGACCAAGGCGGCCACTTGGCCGTCGGGCTTGAACAGCAGCTGCTCCACCCAGTAGGAGCCGAAGCAAACTCCGCCCAGCGTAGGTGCAGGCAACCGCCATCCGATGTCGGCGGGGAGTTCCTGGAGCAGGGCAATCTGCTCGCGCAGCACTTCAGCGGCGACGGAGGGGAAGTCGCTATCACTTTGCTCAGCTTCGAATTGCTGCAGCAAGCGGTTGCATTTGGCGATCGCTTCGCCGGGAGAGTGGTATGGCGAACGGGAAGGGACAAACTCCGCGGCAAACGAACGATGGAATTTGCCGAGCAATTCCCCCATGCGATGAGCCTCGCGCTGCGGCAGCTCACCCGGATGGAATGAGCGGCCGTCGATCCATTCGTTCACCTGCACGAACGTCCCATCCGCCTCGACCAGCCATTCACCTTGCTTGCCGCGCACCAGCGAAGGCACGGGAAACCCTCGCTCGCGCATCCATTCGCCAAGCTCCAGCCCGCGAATCATCTGTTCCGGCTTTTTCAATCGGCTTTCCCGCCAAAACCGCTTCACAAACAAACGTCCCCGATCCGACCACACTGAGAAATTTTCTTCCCAGACGCCGTATTCGATTGTTTCCGCCCGCACGAGCCGGATTCCATATTTCTTCAGCAACGTTTGCGCCAGCTTGTCCATCCGTGTCTGACTCCCCCCGACATTTTTCCGCATAATCCCTCACATTGTACCATAAACGGACCGAATATTTTTCGTGAACAACGGGATTTTTTCCATTATAATGATTGTGAGGGGAGCTGAGGTCATGTCATTGGATATCCTGTTTCGCAATGGGCGAATTGTAGACGGTTCGGGAAACGACAGTTATGTCGGGGATGTGGCGGTTGAAGGGGAAAAAATCGCCGCTGTCGGCAAGCTTGAAGGGGCATCGGCAGCTTTGGAGATCGATATTTCCGGCCGATGCATTACCCCGGGATTTATCGATGTGCATAATCATTTCGAATTGGGCGCCGTGATTCGCGAAGATCGTTCGGTATTGATTGAGCAGGGGATCACGACGATTTTTGCCGGCAGCGACGGTTTCAGTTGGGCGCCGCTATCTGGTAAACGCTTAAGCGAAATGCAGGAATATTTGAGCCCGTTCTACGGGACGACTCCCGCCGATTGGGGCGGTGCCTCAATCCGCGAATTTCTTGACAAGCTGACTGGGAAAATACCGGTGAACTACGTCAATCAGGTGCCGCACGGGGCGATCCGGTTGGCGGTAATGGGCTGGGACGCACGGCCGGCGAACGGCGAAGACATCCGCGCCATGTCCCGGTTAACGGAGGAATGGATGGAAGCCGGATCGGTCGCATTCAATACAGGGCTCGACTATGAGCCGCAAGGCCGGGCCAATACGGACGAATTGATCGCTTTGTCCAAAGTCACCGCAAGGCGAGGCGGACTCTACGCCGCCCATCAACGAGGGTATGGAGAGAGGCTGGAACAGGGTCTCAAGGAAACGTTCGAGATTGCCCGCAGGGCGCAAATCCCTGTCCACATCTCGCATATGCGAATAGACGAGTTTGGGGAATCGCTGCTGGATCGGGCGGATCGCGAAGGCATCGATTACAGCTTCGATTTGTATCCGTTCCGCGCGAGCTCGACGCAGCTGTTGTATTATTTGCCCAAGTGGGCTAAGGAAGGCCCGCCGGAGAGGTTGATGAAGCTGCTGCAGGATCCGCAAGCATGCGCCGAATTCCGCAGCGAAATCGGCAAAAATTACGGCGATTACAACGCCGTCTTGCTCTCCACTGTCGATTGCGACAAATACCGGCAATTCCAGGGCAAGAGCGCAGCGGAGGCGGCCGCATTAACCGGGATGGCTCCGGAAGAGCTGATCATGAATTTGTTGCGGGAGACGAATTTGCGGGCGATGGCGATTTATCGTTGGCCTGCCGCCATGGCTCCGGAGCTCCACCGCACTTTCCGGCATCCGAGGCATATGGTGGGCAGCGACGGCTTTCTGCTCGACGGCCACCCGCACCCGCGAGGATACGGTTCCTACCCGTATGTACTGGAGACATTGGTGCGCGAGGAGTCGTGCATCAGCCTGGAGACGGCGGTCTATAAAATGAGCGGTTTCCCGGCACAGCGGTTCGGACTCAAGGGCAGAGGTCTGCTTCAGGCGGGTTGCGCCGCCGACCTGCTTGTGTTCGATCTGGATAAAGTGCACTGTGGCGCTGATTACCAGAACCCCACCCAGCCGCCGTCCGGGATGGAGCAAGTGATGATTCATGGCCAATTTGCACTCAAGGATGGCCGGTACCTGGATCAAAGGCTGGGACGGGTGTTGTAAGAGCTGTTTTCCCTGCTTATTTTGTAGATAAATAAAAAGTGATCACTTGAGCAATAAATAGGAATGCATAGATTCCGATTCCGCCAAGCAGGGGACCAATAAATATAGCTATGAAGATTACCGATGGTTCTCCGTTACTGGCTTTTTTTAGCTCATTTTTAGACCGTATATAGAATGGCGTCAAAAGTATAAGAATGAACACAATTATTAATTTTATTCCAAGTGGGGTAAGCAATTTCGAATCACCCGTTTCTGGTTTTTTCCAATTTCTAAATTATATTCGATGATGCGAATAATTCTCCTGTCTGTTCTATTGCCAATACCTAAAAAAATTGATTTATTAATAAAAATGGAGTGCTAAAACTGTTGCCAGTTTGCACTCCATTTTTTATTGGTTTCCTAGCGGCGGCGTCTTCTTCCGAGCAAAGCGCCGACCGGCTTATTAATGTAGCTCGTAAACCGGGAAGTGTGGTGAACCCGTGAACTGTTACCCAGCAATATTTTATCGGAAATTTTCCATGTATGGGAACTGCGATTGGCTCTTCTAAAAGCTGCGAAATTAAAGATCGACGTGCTGTAAATCCGATATCCTTTCCTCCGGGAAGCTGCCAAAAAAATTTGATCTGAACCCCTGTAAGCACGCGAAAATTTGACGTCCCGAAACACTCTTTTGCGAAACATGATCGTGGCTCCGGCGACTGAACTTCCAGGCGTGAAGGCTCGCTTATGTTTGCCGCGCAATGCCAAAATTTTCCTGTGAGGTAAGTAATAGAAAATACATTTTTTTCCAACGATATCCGCTTTGGGATTGCTGAACATGGCCATCGCTTCGGGAATGTAGTGCCGACCGTAATAATCGTCATCGTCAAATTTGGCGATATGCGTATAGTTCGCCTTGATCACCCCAAAATTCAGGCATTGCCCAAGTGTTTTGTGCTGCGGAACCCGGTACACGCGCACGTTGCGGTATTTTTTTGCTATCCGCCGGTAGTAGGCCAATTTGATACTGTCTTTGTTCAGGATGATGATCAGCTCTTTAGGCGCCCACAGTTGCCGCTGATAGTTCAAAAAAACATTCGCCATATATTGGGGACGGATCGTCGAGGTAATGATCGTGACGCCCCTCTTCGCATTGGCCATATCATGAAACTTCCTTTCCAGAAATGAAATAGTCTTTCTACCCGGGGCAGTCGACGTGTCCATCAGTTTGCGCATGAATACCCTATAGGAATGAGAGAGAGGCAGACAACGAAGGAAGGGAGTTCGAGTAATGGGAGAGTCTATAGGCAAAGTGGGAATCATCGGCTTGGGGTTTGTCGGGTTGCCGCTTGCCCTGGCTTTTGTTCGCAAAGGCTTTGAGATGATCGGCATCGACCTGGACCAAAACAAAATCGCCAAACTGGATCAAGGGCAAAGCTATGTCCGGGATATTGACGATTCCGAAATCGCACAGGCACAGGCTTCCGGCAGATTCGCAGTTTCGTCCCGGTATGAAGATATTAAGGCAGCAGACAGCATCATTATTTGTGTGCCGACTCCGCTTACTCCATATCATACGCCGGACTTGAGCTATTTGATCGATACATGCAATCGGTTGTCTCCGCACCTGCAGCAGGGCCAATTAATCGTCTTGGAAAGCTCGACTTTCCCCGGTACGACGAAAGAAGTGGTTCAGCCTATTCTGGAGCGTGGAAAGCTTAGGGTCGGGAAAGACATTTATCTTGCTTATTCACCGGAAAGAATCGACCCCGGGAACTCTCTGGCGATTGAACAAATCCCGAAGCTGGCGAGCGGTGTGACCGAGGCATGTCTGGACAAGGTGTATGACTTATATAGCCAAGTTTTCGATTCGGTCGTGAAAGTATCCTCCACCGAAGCGGCGGAAACCGCCAAGCTTCTTGAAAATACGTTTCGGCTCGTCAATATTTCGTTCATCAACGAATTTGCACACATTTGCGATACGATGAAGATCGACGTCTGGGAAGTCATCGATGCTGCCGGTACGAAACCGTACGGATTCACGGTGTTTTATCCCGGACCCGGGGCGGGCGGCCATTGCATTCCCGTCGACCCCCTATACATGCAGTGGAAGGCCCGGCAATTTGGGGTTCAAAGCCAGTTTATCGAGTTGTAGAATAAAATTAATACCGGCATGACGGACTATATTGTGAACCGGTTGAAGCAACACATTCCGGCGCACAAGAAGCTGCCCGAGTGTAATATTCTTATCTATGGCGTGACCTACAAGCGGGATATCCCCGATACCCGGGAATCGACGGCGTTGGAGCTGATTCGGTTGCTGAAAAAAGAAGGGGTAGACGTGTCTTACCATGACCCGTTGATTCCCAGCGTCCAGATTGACGGCGATACGTTAAGCAGTGTCGAGCTTACGAAAGAGTTGATCGGTGGCACAGATTGCGTTCTTATCCATACGAACCATTCGAATATTCCTCTGGAACTCATTCTGGAAAATGCGTCCCTCGTCTTCGACGCCCGCAATGTGACCGGCGATCGAGCCGATCCGGGCGATTTGGCGGGGGCAACTAAAATCGTCAAGCTTGGCGGTGGAGCGGTCTAATTCAGGCTATGCAAATACCCAGACGAGAAACACGGCGCTTACCCATAGTGGGGGCGAAGTGATTTTTGTGTGGGAGTTAAAAAGAGTGCCGCCCGGCGAACGGGCGGCACTTTTGTTTTTTACCTTTGACTTCGAAGCAAAGCTACACTTTGTGGGGCT
>JAJFMO010000132.1 GCA_020697475.1 Paenibacillaceae bacterium
GGACTTCGTAGAAGGGGCCATTCTCGGAGCGATCGGCGCGACCAAGGAACGTACTCCGATCTTGACCGGGGGCGAGCGCGGACCCGAGATGGCTGACTTCCTGACATCGTTGGGACTGCGGGTTACTTTCTATAATACGGAAATCGGCAAAGCGTCGACTTTCAAGATGCTGCGCAGCATTTTTTCCAAAGGGTTGGAAGCATTGCTGGGGGAATTTCTGATCGCCGGACGCAAGGCTGGCATCATGGACGACTTGTGGAAAGACGTCATGGAGTTGATGACGACGCAGCCGTTCGACAAAGTGGCATCCAACTGGATCCAAACCCACGCTCTCGCTTGCGAAAGGCGATACTACGAGATGCTGCAAGTCGCGGAGACGATGGAAGAGCTCGATATCGATCCCGTCATGACGAAAGGAACAATCGCCTTCTTCGAGCGTTCACTCGGCCTCGACTTCAAACAGCAATTCACACAAAAACCCGAATCCTTGGTCGAAGTTATAGATTACATGAACCTCAAGATAGTTGACCGTGCGTAACTGCAATCCTTCCCATAAATTGTTGTGATGAAAAGGGCCGAAGGCGGCGATACTAACCTCGTTCGGTGAAGCCTACACGACGAATGGAGGGATCAGCATGAAACTGGGTACACTGATGGTTGGCGGGATCTTGGGTGCAGCAGCCGTAATATACTTCAACAAAGGCAAAAATTCCATGTTTTCAGCCGCCGCCGGCAATTCGATCAATAAAGCGATGAGCAAGGCCAAAAACACGTTTGGCAGCAAAAACCAATCGTGGAGCGTAAGCAAGTCCAATTCTAAGCAAGACGGCAGCAGCAATAACTTAGGCGACGTAAAGAAAATTGTCGAGGAAGACGACAATCTTCACTCCCAAGTGCAAGAAATATTGGCTGAGGAAGGGAAATCGTCTTCCGCATACGCCACCCAATAAGCATCGACAAACAATGCAGCGGCACGATTCGCGAAACGCAATCCGGAACCTTAGCGGCCGGGTTGTGTTTTTTACTTTTATTCAGGCGAATTTAATGTTAACATGTTATCATAAGAATCATAATCTATTACTATAAGCATGTGGCTCGCTTTGCCGGGAATAAGCCGAACCAGGCTTGGATAGGGGGGATCCTGTCGTGAAGATCGAACGTTTGAGCCAGGATAAGATAAGGATTTTCCTTACATTTGACGATTTGACCGAACGGGGTATTCAGAAAGACGATCTGTGGAAAGAAGTTTCCAAAGTACATGAATTATTCAGCGAGATGATGGATCAGGCGCATATGGAGCTTGGGTTCGATACGTCCGGGCCGCTCGCCGTCGAAGTGTTCACCTTGCCTGTTCAAGGCATGGTCGTAATCGTGACGCGGGGCACGTTCCCGGGGCACGAGCGTCAGTACGAAGACGACATCGACGAGGACGTATACGAAATGGAAGTAACGGTCGAACAATCCGATCTGATCTCGTATGCGTTCGGCGATTTTGAGGATTTGTTGCGCATGGCCAAAGTGCTCAATTCTTACTTAATTGACGGCGGTACGTTGTATTCCTATAAGGGTATGTATATTTTGCAGATTGAGCCGATCGATTTGGACGAAGGGAAGCTTCAGGCAGTGATCTCGATCCTGTCCGAATTCGGCCAGTTGACGGCGGTGACGAAGGCGGTATTGGAAGAGTACGGCAAGACGGTCATCGCCGACGACGCAGTTAAGGTGTTGTGCGCCAAGTTCAAGTAAGCGATCGGATACTCCACGGCAAGACAGACGGCATCAGCGAAAGCACTTTTTTGCTGGTGCTTTTTTATGCCTATGTACATATTTCGATTTTTTGGGAGGGGTTGGAACGATGGAATTGGCGAACCGTTCGATAAAGCCGACAATCGATCTCGAGGCGCTGGTCGGATATCATCAGAAGCAAATGCGTGAAGAGGCGTTTGCCTATTTGCAAAGTCGCGGTATCAAGGAGGAGACGGCGGACAAGTTCCGCATCGGCTTTCAATCCGGGCGCATCGGCTTTTACATCAGCGAAAGCGTGCTGGGCGATTATTTCGAGAATCGAATCGTCATTCCGGTAAGCGATGCGTCGGGAAAAGTCGTCGATATGATCGGCCGAGCGATCGATTACCGCGAACCGAAATACAAAGCGCTATATGGAGTAGACAACGTTTTGTTCAACGCGCCGGTACTCACTGACTCGGACGATTGTGTCGTGTGCAACGGCATTTTCGATACGCTCATCCTGGATCAGCAGGGGTTGCCCGCCGTGGGCGTTCCCGATATACAGCCGTTCACTTCGGCGCATGCCGAACAGTGCAAAGACAAGCGCATATTTATTTGCATGGGCAACGATGAATTCGGGCGTAGGGAAAGCGTAAGAATAGAAAAAATGCTTGAGGACTATGCTAAGGAAACGTTTATTTTGGCGCTGCCGGAAAACGTGCGGGATATTAACGACCTGTTCATGAATGCGAAAGATCCGCTCAACACGTTCATGGCCATCGTGCGGCAGGCCATGGAGCAATCCATGCACTCGCCGATTGCTTCGGATTTGCGTAACGCGACCGCTTTTGCGGAAGAATACATGAAGCGGTATCGCGGCAAAGTCAGCGGGCTGGCCACCGGCTTGAACCGCCTTGACGAAGCTTTGCTTGGCGGCTTCAGCAACAGCTTGTACGTGTTGACCGGTCCCGTATCGGGCGGCAAGACGATGCTGATGAAGCAGATGGCGGATGCCATCGCCCTGCAGTGGCCGGTCGTTTACGCAACATGGGAGATGTCGAGCTTCGAGCTATGGGCCCGCAGCATTGCCCGAATTCTCGGGCAAGCCCCGCGGCTTGTGTTGGGGGGCAAGGTCGACCCGAATTTGGTCAACGAGGCGAACAAGCAATACGCACAGATCGGCCGGTTGCTTTGGACGCTCGAGTGCGGGATGGATACCCCGCTCGCGCATGTGGCGAATTCGATCCGCAAAATCGCGGCGAGTGCAGGGTCTGTACCGGTTGTCTTTATCGACCATCTGCAACATGTAGCCATGCAAGGCGGACCGCTCGAAGACTTCGCAGAACGACTCACTGCTGCGGCTTACACGATGAAGCTGTGGTCGCGGGAGTTGAACTGCCCGGTCATCGCCGCATTGCCTGTTATGCCGGGCGAAGCCGTTCCCGACGGTGTTGAAGCGTATGCCGATGTGGTCATGCGGTTGGAAAGTCCGTCAGACGACACGGGACAAGTTCGCTTGCGCATCGTGAAAAACCGCAACGGTCCGCACGCCGACATCGACTTGGATTGGCAGAAGGAGAAAGCATTATTTTCAGACAGCGATTTGCCTTCAAATAATGATCATAAATAAATAAGGAGTGGTACCGATGGCAATAACCGCAGTGGAGGAATTAAACATTCTTCATTCGACGCAGCTCATCATCAAGGAAGCGCTCGGCAAGATGGGATATTCCGAGGAGATGTACGAGTTACTGAAGGAGCCGCTGCGGGTGCTGTCGGTGCGCATTCCGATTCGCATGGACAACGGGGAGTATCGGGTTTTCCAGGGATTTCGCGCTCAACATAACGATGCCGTCGGCCCGACAAAAGGCGGAGTCCGCTTCCACCCGAACGTGACCGAGGACGAAGTCAAGGCGCTGTCGATATGGATGAGCCTGAAATGCGGCATCGTCGATTTGCCCTATGGCGGGGGCAAAGGCGGCATCATCTGCGATCCGCGCGAGATGTCCAAGGGCGAGCTCGAACGGCTGAGCCGCGGTTACGTGCGAGCGATCAGCCAAATAGTCGGCCCGACGAAAGACATTCCCGCCCCGGACGTCATGACGAACGCGCAGATCATGGCGTGGATGATGGACGAGTACAGCCGCATCCGCGAGTTCGACTCGCCCGGCTTCATCACCGGCAAGCCGATCGTGCTTGGAGGTTCGCAAGGCCGCGAGTCGGCGACAGCCAAAGGCGTGACAATAATGATCGACCAGGCGCTGAAAGCTAAAGGGATTCCGCTGCACAAGGCTCGCATCGTCATCCAGGGCTTCGGTAATGCCGGCAGCTATTTGGCGAAGTTCATGCACGACAGCGGGGCGAGCGTGATCGGGATTTCCGACGTCTATGGCGCGCTGTATGATCCGAACGGGCTCGACATCGACGATTTGCTCTCCCGTCGCGACGCGTTTGGCACCGTGACAAAGCTGTTTCCCAACACGATCAGCAACCGTCAGTTGCTTGAGCAGGACTGCGACATCCTCGTTCCCGCCGCGATCGAAAACCAAATCACGATGGACAACGCGGACCGTATCCGTGCCAAGATTATCGTCGAAGCGGCCAACGGGCCGACGACGATGGAGGCGACTCGCTTCCTCACTGCACGAGAAGTGCTGATTATCCCCGATGTTCTGGCCAGCGCCGGAGGGGTGGTCGTATCCTACTTCGAGTGGGTGCAGAACAATCAAGGATATTATTGGAGCCTTGAGCAAGTCGATTCCAAGTTAAAGGAAGTCATGGTCAAAGCTTTCGAGAATGTTTATAATGTTCATATCTCCCGCAAAGTCGATATGCGTTTGGCCGCTTACATGACAGGCATTCGCAAGATGGCGGAAGCCGTCAAATATCGCGGTTGGATCTAGGGGCGCACAGGAACTTAATCGTCGCACATTCGGATGTGCGCGCAGTTCCGGCGGGGGATACGAAAGCGCACACCCAACCGCCGGACAAGGAGCAAACGCCTAGTGTACATTATTCCGGTTTTGGTCGCTGCGGTCGCTCCCGGGGCGGCCTTGTTAAGTTATTTCTACCTGAAAGACCGATATCAAACCGAGCCGATTCGCACGGTTGTCGTCATGTTCCTGCTCGGGGCGTTCTTGGTGCTGCCGATCATGGCGCTGCAAGGGGCGCTCGTTCCCGGGGTCAATCCCGAATCGTTGTGGTTTTCCTTCGGCCTCTCGGCTGGTCTCGAGGAGTTTTTCAAATGGTTCGTCATTTATTTCCTGATCTATAAACACGCGGTGTTCGACGAGCCGTACGACGGCATTGTGTATGCAGTGGCGGTCAGTCTCGGGTTTGCCACGGTCGAAAATATTTTTTACGCTATATTGCACTATTCCGACTTTTCCACTTTGCTGTATCGGGCGTTCTTGCCGGTATCCGGACATGCGATGTTCGGCGTGACGATGGGCTATTATTTGGGCAAGGCGAAGTTTCACGACAAGCTGCAAAGTTTCTACATCGGCCTCTCTCTTCTTGCGCCGATTTTCTATCACGGAACGTTCGATTTCATATTGGCCAAAGCCAAAGTATGGCTATGGCTGGCCATTCCGCTTATGGCATTCCTGTGGATTCGATCGCTGACGAACGTCAATCGGGCCAACGCCCGTTCCCCGTTCCGCACGATGCAGGAGGAGGAGGTTAAAATATAGGCCGCATGTCTATACTGTGGACAAAGTGGATTCCGAGGCCTCACTTTGTGGGGTTTCTTGGTGAGGAGGATATGATGAATAGAGTTAAAGTGACGATCCGTTGCAAGCGGTGCGGTGAACGATTTATTCTGCGGGGCCGCAGAGAGAAAGGAAAAATCAATACCGGGTTCAAGCAATGCATCTGCGACAATTCCAACGATTTCGATATCCAGATCGAAGACTCGTATTGAGGATAAGCAACCTGATTGGTGCGTTTGCATAATCCTGCCGTCTCCGAAGAAAACTACAAGGAGTAGTTGACTTAGGAAAGGAGACAGCTGGCAGATGTACAGAAGATTAAGCTCGATCATGTTCCCTATCCTGCTCATTGCCCTATTCGGATTGGGGGTTTGGGGATACCGCGAGCATCAGGATAAGAATTCGGTGCTCATTAAGGCGGAGAACCAGTATCAACGTGCATTCCACGACTTGTCGTTCCATATGGACAAGCTGCATCGAGAGCTCGGCAACACGCTGGCAATCAATGAGGATTCCGACGATTATTATAAAAAGAAGCTGATCAACGTCTGGAGAATCACTTCGCAGGCGCAGAACGAGATCAATCAGCTTCCGCTCACATTGTTGCCGTTTAACAAGACCGAGCAATTTTTGGCCAATATATCCAATTTTGCCTACCAGACTTCGGTTCGCGATTTGGGCAATACCCCGCTTACCGACGGGGAACGGACATCGCTCAAGGAATTGTACGAACATTCCGGGCAAATCAGCAACGATCTTCGCGACGTACAGAGCAAGGTGCTGGCAAACAATTTGCGCTGGATGGATGTGGAGACGGCCGTTGCCACCGAGAACACGAAGCTGGACAACGTGATTATTGACGGCTTCAAGGCGGTCGACAAGAAAGTGAGCGAGTACCCGGAGATCGATTGGGGGGCGGCCGCTGCGGCGATGCCAAGAATGCAAAGCTTCAAAGCATTGGCCGGCGGTGACGCGAGCGTAGACGAAATTCGCCAGAAAACGGCGCAATTTCTTGATATCCAGGACACTAGCAAATTCAATATCGTGGAAAGCGGCAGCGGCACGGATTACGATTCGTTCGCGGTGACCGGCGTCAACCCGAACACCGGGCAGGACGTGCATCTGGACTATAGCAAGAAGGGCGGCCAACTGATCTGGTACGTCGCTAACAAAGATGTGAAGGATAAAGTGCTGGACATGCGAGGCGCGCGTGACGCTGCGGTGCAATTTCTTGAAGCCCGCGGGTATTCCAACCTCGTGCCGATCAGCTACGACGAATTCCAGAACGTTGCGTCCTTGACGATGGCGCCTAAGCAAGGCGATACCATTATTTTCCCGGCCATGCTTACGGTAAACGTTGCTTTGGACGACGGAGAGGTGACCGGCTTGCAGACGTCCGAATACGTCCACGAGCACCATCCGCGCCAGCTGGCGAGCCCGAAGCTTTCGATGGAGCAGGCGAAGAAATCGCTGAATTCGGCGTTCCAGGTTGACCGGGAAGCGCTGGCTCTCATCAAGGACGATATGAATGAGGAAGTACAATGCTATGAATTTTTGGGCACGATCAACAGCGGGCGCTACCGCATCTTCATCAACGCCGACAATGGGGAAGAAGTGAAGGTAGAGACAATACGCGACCAGGACGAGCAAATATTTCCACAAGTTTAACTAATTGAAGTTTTCCGAGGGCAAGCCTCCGTCGATTCGACGCGGGGCTTTTTTGCATTTAAGTTCAGAAGCTCCCGGGATATCCCATCTGCGACGTGAAGCAAGTCTTCACTTTGGGGGCTTAACAACCCTCTTTTGCTTCAAATCGCAGCATGGTATAATAATTGATCAGAAGTGCGACTTCTAGGGGGTGAGGCGTTGAAACCGAAGGTAAATCAGATTCTGTACCTGCAGATCAGCTCGACAGACGAAGAAGAGGCGATGCAGCAGTTCAAATCGCGGATCGCAGAAGTGACAGACGAATACATAAGCATGGAAGTCCCCCTGAACGAGAAAACAGGGAAGTTCAAGAAATTGTACGTCGGCGACGATTTGGCCGCTTATTATATGTCCGACGGCGGAGTGAAGAACCATTTCATCAGTTCGGTCATCGGTTTTAAGGAAGATGTGATCCGGCTCGTTGTCATTAAGAATCCCGATCCGGAGACGATCTCCAAGGAACAACGGCGCAGTTTTTTACGGGTTCCCGCCGAGTTGGAGCTGGCGGTTAAATTTTCCGAGCAATTGCAATTTTTAGCTTTTACCGAAGACGTCGGCGGTGGAGGCGTATCATTCGTATGCGACGGGTATATCCCTCTTTCCTTGAATGGCACTGTGAGTTGCTGGATCCTCGTTCATTATAAGAACGGAAGCATCGAGCATATCCCCTTTAAGGGCGAGATGGTCAGAATCAAGCCGCTGGAAACCGGCAAACAACTGGTGATGATGCGTTTCACGGAAATCGGCGATCGTGACCGGCAGAAGGTGATTCGATTTTGTTTTGAAAGGCAGTTGGATTTTCGCAAAAGATGACGGATGCATCAAGGGAGGAGCCGCATACATTGAACAAGCTGAATATTGCCCTGGATGGTCCGGCCGGCGCCGGCAAGAGTACGATCGCCCGCTTGGTGGCAGCCAAGCTTGGATTGATTTACGTCGATACGGGCGCGATGTATCGCGCAGTGACATACAAAGCGATTCAATCGGGATTGACGGCTGATCAGCCTGACAAGATCGTTGCGCTGGCTGAAAGAATGAAACTGGATTGGGTCGCGGGCGAACAAGGCCAACGGGTTATTGTCGATGGCGAGGACGTCACGGAGCAGATCCGTTCGATCGAGGT
>JAJFMO010000603.1 GCA_020697475.1 Paenibacillaceae bacterium
GGCTTTGCAGCTTGCCGACTTCTTGCTTGAGCGCGCTGTTCTCCGCCTCGAGCTTGTCGATTCTCTGCTGGATCGAATGAATCTGTGAGCTCATCTCGTAGATTTGCGCGTAGCGCCATACAACGACGCACGCCACAGCCACACATACCGCCACGGTAAACAGGTACAGCAGCTTCTCCTGGATCGGCAACGTTCTTTGCTGCGGAACCCTTCTGACTTCTCTTGCTTTTTCCTTAATGGTGGTACTCTTCTGTTCTATCGCCAAATTACCGTGGATGTATGCCGCCAAGCCGATTCATCTCCTTGAATAATGGTTATCGTTTATAGTTTCATTCACTGGCTTCCCGAATTTTCTCCGCAATTCTCAATTTCGCCGAACGGGCCCGCGGGTTAGCCGCCAATTCGTCTTCGCTTGCCGCTATCGGCTTGCGGTTGACGAGCCTCAATAATCCCTTATTGTGACAAATACAGACAGGGAAGTCCGGCGGACAGGTGCATTTTTCAACAAATTTCGCAAACGTCTGCTTACAAATCCGATCCTCCAGCGAATGGAACGTGATGACGGCAATTCGTCCGCCAGGAGCCAGAGCTTCGACGGATTGTTCCAACGCTTCCCGGAAGGCGTTCAATTCGTCGTTCACGGCGATGCGGATCGCCTGGAAGCTTCGCTTGGCCGGATGCGGGCCGCTGCGTCTCGCCGCCGCCGGAATCGCTTGCTTGATCGTTTCCGCCAGTTGTCCGGTAGTGGCCATCGGCTTCTGTTGTCTCGCACGAACGATCGCCCCGGCGATTCTTCTGGCGAATTTCTCCTCTCCGTACTCGAACAAAATTTGGGTCAACCTCTCTTCGCTCCAACCGTTCACCACTTCGGAGGCGGTCAACGCGCCAGTCGGATCCATGCGCATGTCAAGCGGCGCGTCTTGGTTGTAGCTGAATCCCCGTTCGGCTTCGTCCAATTGCGGAGAAGATACCCCGAGGTCGAACAATATTCCGTCCGGGTGCCCAATGCGCGCCTCCAACGTGTTCGCCAACTCGTCCAGCGTGCGTTGCAAGTGGCGGAAGTTGGTTTTCTTAAGCGTTACCCGATCAGCGTAATCTTGCAGAACTTGATCGGCGTTATGTAATGCGGCGTCATCCTGATCGAGCGCAATGAGACGGCCGTTGCCGCCCAATCGGGAGGCAATCAGTCGACTGTGCCCCGCCCCGCCCAAGGTGCAATCGACGTAAACGCCATCGGGCCGAATGTTTAAGCCGTCGACGGCCTCTTCCTTGAGCACCGTTATATGTTCAAACAACTTGTAATCGCTCCTTGGTGGTTCATGCTGCTTCCTCAGGCCTGTATTGACTAAAAGTTGAAGTCGACGAGCTTCTCGGCAATCTCATTGAACGATTGCTCGGATTGATCGAAGTAACCTTGCCAGTTGGACTTGCTCCAAATTTCCACCCGGTTGGAGACGCCCAATACGACGCAGTCTTTGTCCAATCCGGCATGTTCCAATAAATTCCCGGGTATATTTACCCTTCCCTGCTTATCGAGTTCGCATTCCGTCGCCCCGGAGAAGAAAAACCGGGTGAACGCCCGCGCATCGGATTTCATGAGCGGCAAAGCTTTCAGCTTCTGCTCCAGTGCCGACCATTCGCCGGCCGGATAAACGAACAAGCAGTTGTCGAGTCCGCGTGTCAAGACGAAGGAAGAACCGAGTTCCTCGCGGAACTTGGCGGGAATAATAAGGCGGCCTTTCTCATCAATGCTATGTTGGTACTCCCCCATGAACATCTTTGGACCGCTGCCTCCCGTTCGTCCGCTCTATCACCACCATAATACACCACTTCGACCCACTTTTCACCACTTTAATATAATAATTCTCCACCAAAACAAAAAATCCTGCTTTGGGAGCAGGACTTTTGGCGTTGTTTCGATGAGGCTCTTGTATGCGATTATCAGCCTTTCGGATCGGTTGGTTGGTCTTCAACGTGGTCTGATGACGGTTCGGACGAGCGGCTGTTCTGTTCGAATTCATGAAGCTTGCGCCGTGCCTCCAGCTTTACTTGCCGGCGCCGTTTGCGGACGTAATAAATGGTTGGGACTGCGATGATGGCGAGAAGTACCGCCAGCGGCAATGCGGCGGCCAGGAAGACGACAAGGCCGGCAAAAGCGCTTGACAGCAAGGACAAGGTGCCTTTGACGGCACGCTCCGCCTTCTCCCACAACGACGGGGAATTCGTGTCCGTTCCGCTTAATACCGGCTTGCCTTGGTACACACGCAGATCGATCGTCGAATAGGCGACATTTTGATCCAAATATCTCATTCGCCCTTTAATCTGCTCGATCTCTTCCTGCACCTTGGCGAGCTGGTCGGAGAACGCCAGCAAATCTTTGGACGACGTCGCGAAGTCCAGCAGCCGCGCCTCCACCGTTTGTTTGGCCTTAAGCCGAGACATCAGGTCGACGTACTCCTCGGACACGTCCTGCCCTTGAATGCTGCGTTGCAGCTTGACCGGCTTCATCTGCTCCAGCCCGTCAATGAACGAAGTAAATCCCGAGGCAGGCACTTTGATCGTAAAATTGCCGCCTTGCTCATACTGAGACTGAGTTTCCGAAAATTGTAAAATGTAGCCGCCG
>JAJFMO010000133.1 GCA_020697475.1 Paenibacillaceae bacterium
ATTCATGCAAACAAATTCCCCTCGTCATTGAATGACCAATCGTATGGTTCGGACACGACTTCGATATCGGGATGCCGCTTGGCTTCCTCCAGCAGGTTAACGGAAATCTCGATCTCGCCCAAATGGAGAGTATCGTGGATGCGGATCAGCCGGCATTTCGTGTAATCGAGAATGTTGCACGTCTTGACTGCCGCCTTGATCGCGTACCGGTCGTCGTCGAGCGTCGTCGCTTGCTTCGTCGGTGCGCACACCGTGGAAGTGAGCCCGTTGGCGTAGGTGCCCGGCCAATCCGTCTTGTCGACAAGCCGCCGAGTCGTGAAGTCCGCCGCGCCTACTCCGTTGGCGTTGCCATGGGACTCCGGAGTCAAATCGAGTACGACCATCTTGGACACGTCCGGCCCCCCGTGCGCGTACGGGGTCGGATAGCGTCCGGTAATGTTTGGATCCATCCCGTCTCCGCTAATATTTTTGCCGATATAATCGATGACCAAAACGTCGATCTGATCGAACAAGAGCCTGGGCATTCGGGCTTTCGCATCGATCAACAGCAGCTTCTCGCGTTCTTCCACCTCTTGCGGAAGCAGCGTCTCGATCCGACACGTCTGATCGAAGGCGTTCTCTACCAGGGCGATGCAGAAGGCGATCGGCAGCTTATTCATCATGATGCGGGCCATCTTCGGGACGTTCTCCGCCATGTACTTGAAGCCGAGTTGATGGCACGCCTCCGCCCCCTTCTGCTTGCCCAGGCCGATGGCGATCATCTTCATGATTCCGCTCTCGATCTCTCCGCGGAACGCCGTGTGCGGTTTGACGCGGTTTATGACGACGATCGCGTCGGCTTCGGTCGCGGCAATCTTGTCGGCGTACACCGGCAACCCGTTCGGCAGTTCGTCCAGCTTGACGACTTCCATCGAGGAACGGATCGGCGCACCCATGGCGTCCTCGCTGACACCCAAGTGACGCAACACGTCGGCTTGTCCTTCGGCCGTTGCTCCGCCATGGCTGCCCATACAAGGCACGATGAACGGCTTTGCCCCGGCTTGCTTCAGCGCGTCAATGACCGTCCGGGTCACCTCGGCGATATTCGCCACTCCGCGGCTGCCCACAGCCACAGCTACGTTCTGCCCGGGACGAATCCGCTCAAGCAATTCCGGTCGGCTGATCAATTGTGTGTGCAGAGCATCGCCGACGCGGTCGATCTTACTGCCATCGAACCTTTGGCGAATTTTCACCATCTGCGGGATCGGAATGTCCTTTAACATCTCCCTGATTACATCGTTCATTCGTGTGCCTCCTCCATGATATCCACCGATTTGTAGGGCGCAGCAGCGGATTGCCGTATGACCAGTTCCGCCCCGAGCAGAATCGTCTCGGCGATCGTCTCCTTCCGCCCGATCGCCTGGATCAACCGGCTCGCCCCTTCGCTGCTGATCAACTCAATCGGGCGACGGACGGTCGTAAGCGCAGGGGTCAAATAGGCAGAGAAATGATTGTCGTCAAACCCGACGAGCGAAATATGCTCCGGCACTTTCAATCCTGCCTCCATACACGCTTTCATCGCTCCGAACGCCATATCGTCGTTGCTGCAAAATACGGCCGTCGGCCGCTCAGCCAGTCCGAGCAGCCGGCGCATAGCATCGTAACCGCTCTGCACATCGTAATTCCCGGCAACGCAAAAGTCCGGATTCAGTGGGATTTCATGTTCCTGCATCGCCTTGGCGAACCCGTTCTTTCGGCGCGCCGCCGACTGAAAACCCGGTCGACCTTCGATGATCGCAATCTTGCGATGCCCAAGCCGAGCCAAATATTGCGCAGCGCTGTACGCCCCTTGCTCATCGTCCGCCAGTATGTTTAGCAACATCCCGTCGTCCACGCTGCGATTGAGCAGAACAAGCGGAATATGCTTAGTTGTTACCGCATCAATAAACCGTTGATCGTCCGCGCTTTGACTCATCAAGATAATGCCGTCGAAGCTTTTATTCGTAATTTTTCCAAAATCGGGGTAATCGTCAATTCCTTTAATCACAAGGTTGTAGTCCGGCGGAATCGCCCGATGGGCGCCTCTGACCGTCTCGAAGAAGAACGTCGACGATGTCCCCGAGGTCAACGTCGAGAAGAATAATCCAATGTTATAGGAGCGGTCGAGTACAAGGCTCTTGGCGCTTAAATTCGGCGAGTAGTTCAACCGATCTGCGATCTCCCGAATGCGATGCTTCGTCTCCCGGTTAATCAACGGGCTGTCGTTGAGCGCCCGGGACACCGTCGTATGCGATACTCGGGCAAGCTTCGCGATATCCTTAATTGTAGTAGCGGTCATCCTACCACCTCACCAACAACATAACATATTTCTGCACACGTTAACAGTCCATTGGGCAAAAAAAGATCCTCCGCGCATCGGAAGATCTTGAGCCTCATTATTATACTCGAAATCGTTCCTTCCGAACATCGTCCGACCCTACACCTCCAACAGCAGCATTTCTTGCCTGAGCTCGGACAGCCTGAGCTTGCTCCGCTCGATCGCCTCAGCGTTGTTCCCTTCAATCGCCTCGTGCAGCACAGCCAGCTCGTAATCGAGCTCCAGCCGCAGCACCGGAATCCTCTCCTCCGCCCGCTTTGAGCGGAAAGCGCGGATCATCTCCTCGGCTGTGACGGGATGATCTTTCTCGAACAAGATCTTGTGCTCGACTCCGGAAATCTCCACCATCCGGATAATTTCTCCGAACATGATGTTCTCAATTAAAATTTGCCGGTCCTTGAACCGCTTGACGATGGCATGCCCCCGCGTATCGCCGATCATCTTCTCCATTAGTTCGGCGAGCCGTTCGTCCTTAAAGCAGTAGCTGCCGACCATCTTGTAGCGTTCGCCCAGCCTCTGAAACTTCAGCTTGATCAACTTGCGCCCGGAACGAATGGAGATAATAAATTGTTGGTCGCTTTCATTCCAATATAAGGAATACCCCTCCTGGATGAGCGCCTTTATAAAATTACGGATTTGCCGACGATCGAACCGAAGCTCCAGGTTGCAGTATTCCACTTCGTAGCTTTTGCTCACGGCAATTCCTCCCTTATAGAGTCAAGCAGACAACTCTTCTTATCCATATCTTATTATGAATTGTATGTTTTAGCAACTTGGTTTATTGTCGTTTTTATATAAAAAAACCCTGCAAAGCCGTGGCTTCCGCTACTGTCGAAAGATGGGCTCTGCAAGGCCGTCGAAACTTGTCGAACGCCTTGGATTGTCAGTAATTATCGTCGATTGCGTTGTTGTCCAGATTGAGCGTTCCGGTCGTGGAATACGTCCATGTCCCATCGCTGTTGCGCAGCAAACGGATCTGGTAGCCAATAAACTGATGGTTCGAATATTCGCACAGAAATTCGTATTCATCGGGCTTGGTGAGAGCTTTGATGTGTTGGACGGTCAAAGTGGCGACCTTGCCCCCGGAGACGTAGTTGTAACTGAACAGCGACTTCAAATATTTCAACTTGTCCGGGTTCGTCTCGCCGACGACGACCGGTTCGTCCAGCAGCTCCATCTTCGGTTGTACGCTTCCCCAGACAAGCTTCATCTGATCAATGGATATGTACATATCCTTCGTGATCTTGTCTTGAGTAAGCTTTACATCAGCCAAACCCATACCCATCGGCTGAAGGTCGTTCGCCAGCAAAAAGAGAGAACCGCGATACTGGGTGGCAAGCACCGGGTACGTTTTGCCCATATACGTCACTTTATAGCGAACCATCGTACCGAGTAAAATGGTGTCCGGGATTTTGCTCTTATCGATGGTAATGGTCGAAGGCGCGGAAGGAACGACGGATCCTCCCGAAGTTCCCACCGGTTCGGGTGGCGAGGAAACGCCGCCTCCGGAACCGGAGGCTTGGTTCGACTTGCTGGTTACGACGATCGATTTCGTGCCTTCCTGCCATTCGATGCCCGCCCCGAGCAACGTACCGAGTTCGCGAACCGGCAAGTAACTGTCGTTCTCATAACTTAGAGGCGGATCTTTCAATGCCGTCGGTTTCCCGTCGACGATCAACTGGAAGTCGGGACGCAAGTATGCTGTCACTTGCTTCAAACCGTCGTCCGCAAACACCCCTGTCGTAAAAGCTAAACTGAACGCTGCGGTCAACCATAACGCTTTCTTCATGTTGCTTTTTTCCCCCTGTCTCTTTTGACGCTATTACCGTGTTTATCGACATTTCCGGAGGAAAAGTTTAATGAAACTCCACAAAGCTTATATATTCGAAAAAGGGGCACCTCCCCACCAACGGCCACGGCCGTTTACCGGGTTGATGCCCCTTATTGTTCGTGAATGGATAAACTTCTTTAAGGTTTGACCGTACTTGGCGTGGATGTATTCCCCGAAGGATCGGATGTCTGGGCAAATTGCGCGATCTTCGTGTTCAGCTGCTTTTGCCCGTCCGGATTTTCCTTGATCGCCTTGTCGGATACGATCGAAGCGACCACATTGTTTACAATAAAATTATCCGAGAAGAAGGCGTCCTCCATGTTATTGCCGGTAATGGCGATCACCAGATTGTACTTGGGAATGACCGCTATGCGCTGCCCGCCGGAGCCGATCGCCGAATATATCTCATTGTCGATATGAATATCGTCTTTCTGGTTGAGCGCCCTCATCCACCAGAAGAACCCGTAACCGCGTTTGTCCCCTTCTTTGGACTCCTGCACCATATAAGGAGCGATCGATTGACTCACCCAGTCTTTGGGCACGATCTGTTTGCCGTCCCAGACGCCGTCATGCAGGTACAGATAGCCGAATTTGGCCATCTCGCGGGTGGTCATATGAATTCCCCACGCTCCGTTCGTAACGCCCGACGGATCGGTCGCCCAATCGACATCCTTGATCCCCAGCGGTTGGAACAGCTTGCGATTCGCGTAGTCGGACAGCGGTTCGCCCACCAGTTTCTCCAACGCCGATCCTGCCAGTACCGCATCTCCGTTGCTGTAGGTATATACTTTGCCCGGCACATCGTCGAGCGGCTGACTGATAACGTATTGAGGCCAGACTTGGGTCGCCATCATTCTGTTGGTTGAATATTCGTTATCGTTGTTCCAATGAATCGACGACGTCATCGTCAACAATTCGCCGATCGTAATCTGGCGTCGCATTTCGTTCGTGTTGAACGCAATCCAATCCGGAAAAATATCATAGAGCGTCTGGGTCAACCCCTTAACCTTGCCTTCATCCATGGCAATGCCTGTCAGTGCCGAAGTGACGCTCTTGGTTGCAGAGAAAATATGCTGTTTCGCATCTTTGTTCAAATCTTGGTTGTAAGCTTCGGCTACCAGATAGCCGTTGCGGGTGACAACAATGCTGTGCATATGCTGTCCTTCCAATTGATCGAATAAGCCGGCCAATACCTCCGACTTCATTCCTTGCTTCTCGGGAGTCGACGTATGCCAGTCATCCGTGGGCCAATAATCAGGCCCTTTCAATACCGCTGCATGAGTGACGAACACCATGATGCCGGCAACAATCCCTAAAGAAACAACCGTATAAAAGATGCCCCATTTCCATCCGATGCCTTTCCTGCTTTTCTTCATAACGGTCTTATTCTCCTATGTTCTGTATTCGCCCAACCTGCTTGTTAGCATGTCGAAATAAAGCAAATTTATTCCTTTCACGTCTACACGCTATTATATACTAGTTTACTAAGCTTAAAGTTGCATTAGGAAAATATGAATTTTTTATTAACTGTGGTAAATGTTGTCCATCCGGACATACTAACATTCGGTTTCACCCGCGGCGCGCCCGCTCGCGTGCCGACTCTAACGGAAAGTAGGCGATAAGCCTTGAACAAACATTGGGTTAAATCGATCGTCGCAGGCGCTCTGACCGTCGCCGTCGGCTTCGGTGTCGGGACATTCCCGACCGCTCACCACACCGCGCATGCATCCGCCGAGTTTCAAGTTTCTATGCATCCCGACGTCGACAAAGCATGGACGGATAAGCAAGATAAAGTACCGCGCATCGTCGCTGAATCGGCAGGCGCCCTTGGGCTTGCCCCCGACGATTTGTTGAAGCAATTGAAGCAAGGAAGCAGCATTGCCGACGTGGCCAAGGGCAAAGGGGTCAGCGAGGAGCAATTGGTGCAGAAGCTGATGGAAGTCCGGATCGCTAACTTGGACGAAGCGATTAACAACGGCAAGTTGACCGCGGAGCAGGCTTCCGACATCAAACGGCGAATGACCGACCATCTGACCGCAGCAATCCAGACGAAGGGAATTCCGAAGCACAAACACAAGCATGGCCATCACCATCACCAACATAAAGAGAAGAAGGAAGAATAATTTTCCCTCGACACCGTCCGCTCGCAAGCGGGCGGTTTTTTATTTTTTTCATCTTAAGGCGGCTATTCACATAATTGACATGATTATATAGTATAAAGAGAATCGGAGAACGTTCTTCCTTGAACGTAATAAAAACGGGGTGAGAGAAAGATGGGAAAATACCGTCTAACGATTCTGATTACGGCTTTATCGTTGATTTTGCTGGGAGTGTACTATTGGAATGAAAGGCCGACGTCCCAGGCGCAAGCCGCCGAACAGGTACGGGAGCGCCCAAGCATCGCCGCCGGCAAAGAAATTTACGAACAGAACTGCATGTCTTGCCACGCACAAGACGGCCACGGGTTACAAGGGAAATATCCGGACTTGGTCAGCGATCATTTTCGCAAAGGGGTCGGCAAATCGTTCGTGAAGGCGTATGAGTTCGTCAGCACGAACATGCCGCAGAACGCGCCGGGATCGCTGATGAATGACGAATATCAGTCGGTCGTGAAATATATCATGTCGTTGAACGGTATTCCGACCGATTTCGTTGATATCGACGACTACTGGGCGAAGAACGAAATCAATGATTTGTTCGACAAAAAGTTCATCGACGGGTATACGGTGGACGGCCAGCTCTACTTCAAGCCTCAACAAAATATTACGCGCGGAGAATTCGTCCGCTATTTGGTCAAATCCAAGGAAATGTATTTATCCAATGATGTGAACGAGGAGTTGATCGATATCGCAAAATCGAAAGATAAAATATATATTACGACGGCGATAGATTACGGGCTGATCGAAGGATACGAAGACCATACGTTCCGCCCGAACAAGACGATTACGCGCGCCGAGGTGGCGGCCATCCTCACCCGCAGTGAAGGGCTGCCGGAGCAGACGACCAAGGCGTTCTCCGACTTGCCGCTTACGCACTGGGCCAATGCCGAAGTCGGCGCGGCGGTCGAGGCGAAGCTGTTCGACGGTTACGACGACGGCAAGTTCCGCCCGTCTCAGCCGATTACCCGAGGAGAAGCAGCCGGAGTAATCTACCGGTTAATCCATCCATCGTAATCGTCCGGTGAACAAGAAGCAGAGTGGGTAGAATCGTTCTGAAGGCAATAGAGATCGGAGAGAATGATCCAAACACGCAGCAGCGATTGTTCACCGGACAATTAAATATGGTATACTTTGCTACGGAAGCTTGGCAATCAAGCTTCCGTATTTTCTTGTTCAGGAAGGAAGCTAGCTTGCCATGGATCAACATCGAACTCCTCTGTTTACCGCTTTGCTCGAACACGCCGGGCGCAATCCGCTGCCCTTTCATATCCCGGGGCATAAGAAGGGCGCAGGCATGGATCCGGAATTCCGCAGATTTATCGGGGATAACGCCTTGTCGATCGATCTGATCAACATCGCTCCGCTCGATGACCTGCATCAGCCGACAGGAGTCATTGAGGAAGCCCAACGGCTGGCTGCCGAAGCTTTCGGGGCGGATTACACTTATTTCTCCGTGCAGGGCACGAGCGGGGCGATCATGACGATGATCATGTCCGTATGCTCGCAAGGGGATAAAATCATCGTTCCGCGCAACGTTCACAAATCGATTATGTCGGCAATCATCTTCAGCGGCGCGAAACCGGTATTTCTCTCCCCCGTTCGCGACCGCACGTACGGAATCGATCACGGGATTACCACCCACGCCGTCAAGCGGGCTCTGGAGATTCACCCCGACGCCAAGGCGGTATTGGTGATCAACCCGACCTATTTCGGGGTATGCGCGGATTTGAAAGCGATCGTCGAGCTCGTTCACAGCTATGACATTCCGGTGCTGGTGGACGAGGCGCACGGCGTCCTCACGCACTTCCACGAGGCGATGCCGATATCGGCCATGCAGGCTGGAGCGGACATGGCCGCTACCAGC
>JAJFMO010000134.1 GCA_020697475.1 Paenibacillaceae bacterium
GTAACGACCAGCGATCCCGGCGCGAGCGACGTCTTGACGTAACCGGGAGGACGCAAGCCGAGCTCCGCCGCTTTCTTCGCTACAAGTCCGGCTCCCAGCATGACGCTCGGGTTGGACGTGTTTGTACAGCTCGTAATCGCCGCGATCACGACCGCTCCGGTCTTCATCGTCGACGTCTCGCCGTTCGGATGTTTCACTTCGACCGATTGAGCGACTTTGTCCTCGCTCAACGCGAAGCCGCCTTTCTCCACCGGAGCGCGAAGCACGTCGTTGAACGACGACTTCATCGCCGTCAATTCTACGCGATCCTGCGGACGCTTCGGTCCGGCCAAGCTCGGAACGACCGTCGACAAGTCGAGGCTGATCGTGTCGCTGAATACCGGATCCGGGGTATTGTCCGTGCGGAACATATTTTGCGCTTTGTAGTAGGCTTCAACCAAGGCGACTTGCTCTTCATCCCGCCCCGTGCCGCGCAAATAGCTAAGCGTCTCGGCGTCCACCGGGAAGTACCCGACCGTCGCCCCGTATTCAGGCGCCATGTTGGCGATCGTCGCGCGGTCGGCCAGGCTGATATTGCTTAGGCCCGAGCCGTAAAACTCGACGAACTTGCCGACGACACCCTTCTTGCGAAGCATCTGCGTCACGGTCAAGGCAAGGTCGGTCGCCGTCGCGCCTTCCCTCAGGCTGCCCGTCAGCTTGAAGCCGACGACTTCCGGCGTGACGAAGTACAGCGGTTGACCGAGCATGCCGGCTTCCGCCTCAATGCCGCCGACGCCCCAGCCGACAACGCCCAGGCCGTTGATCATCGTCGTGTGCGAGTCGGTGCCGACCAGCGAGTCGGGGTATACTTCCGTCTCCCCGTTCACTTGCTTCGTCGCCGCCACCGAGGCTAGGTACTCGAGGTTGACCTGATGTACGATCCCGGTTGCCGGCGGCACAGCGCGGAAATTGTCGAACGCCGTCTGCGCCCAACGCAAGAAGCGGTACCGCTCCTCATTGCGCTCGAATTCCTTATCCATGTTGAACTCCAGCGCCATCCCGTTGCCGAACGCGTCGACCATAACCGAGTGGTCGATGACCAGATCGACCGGCACGAGCGGGTTGATCTTCTTCGGATCGCCGCCTTGGCGCTGCATCGTCGCCCGCATAGCTGCGAGGTCAACGACGACCGGCACACCGGTGAAGTCCTGGAGCACGATTCTCGCGGGGATGAACGGAATTTCCTTGTCCTCGCGGAGCTGCGTCCAATTGGCGATCTGCTTCACATGCTCTTGCGTGATAGCTCTGCCGTCGAATTGGCGGACCGCCGCCTCTAGCAGCACCTTGATCGACCATGGGAGTTCGGCGATGTGAGCAAAGCCGTTCTTCTCCAAATCTTGAAGACGGTAGTAGTAATAGGTCCGATTTCCGACCGGAAGCTTGGTTCGGATGGGGTAAGAATGAGTGGACATACTTCGGATTCCTCCTTGGATACATTTTCGGCAAAAGAAGAGGTTGAATTTCATCTAGCGAAACACGATTTCACGAAATTGCCTTATTTCTAGTATACCTGTTTGAAGTTGTCGCGTAAAGGAGGAATTCATTCATGAATCCGCCTGTTTTCACATATGTTGAAAATGATGAGGGGGAGTCGCTAGTGGTCTGGAGACCGGCGTTGTATGACTATGTCCATTTTCGCAATCAAATCTCGGTTCAGCCTTCCAAGGCGGATGCGGACGCGATTTTCGCCGACCGCTCCCTGGGCGAATCGCTCATCGACCGAGCGCAGACGATTCATGAATGGTACCGTGAGCGCGGTTGGCTGCAAGTACAGAACGAGACTCGACTGAAGCTGCTCCGCGTCGAAGAAAACTCGGACAACGTGTATGCGGAGATTGAATTGAAACGAACGGTTGAACACGAAATGGTCCATATGCTCCATACCGAACAGCGCACGGAGCGGGAGCAAGTGTGGCTTACCTGTGCGGATGGGGGACATCGCTGGCAAGTGGCCGGAGTTCGACGACTGTCGGAAGAGAATTTAATCGCGGCGTCACCGCCTGACCCGGTCATTGCCGAAGCGGCAAGAGCGGCTTCCCAGCCGTATCTCAATATGGAGATGCTTCGCTCTCCTTCCCCCAGCCGAGCCATCCCCTATAATCGCCGACATGTCCAAAGGTATGCCGATGAATGGTGGAACAGGGAGAATCCGCAATATTTGCATTTTGAAGTCGACTGCAGCAACTTCGTCTCCCAATGCATCCGCGCAGGCGGGGCGCCGATGAGCCGTACCGGGCGGCGGGATGCCGGCTGGTGGTACGTCGGCAAGCAAGGCGGACGAGAGCTGTGGAGCTACAGCTGGGCGGTGGCCAACAGCCTTTACCGCTACTTGAGCACCAGCCGATCCGGCATGCGCGCCGAAATCGTCGGCGATCCGCTCGAGCTGACGATCGGCGACGTCATCAGCTATGATTGGGACGGCACCGGCAAGTTCCAGCACAGCACCATCGTCGCGGCGACGGCCGCGGACGGGATGCCCTTGGTCAACGCTCATACGGTGGAGAGCTATCACCGCTATTGGGATTATCGCGATTCTTATGCCTGGACCCCGCAGACCCAGTATCGATTTTTCCATATCGCCGACGAGTTTTAATGCATTCTAGAGCGATTCTTCCATAGATTGCCTACGCTGGGCGGGAAATATGCATCTGGCTTTTCAGCGTAACTCTGAATGTGTACAATAGTAGAGTAAGTTGATGGGAGGTCGTTGAACGTTTTGGAAAAGAAGCTTAGGCTCGGTCTGATATACGGCGGGAGATCCGGGGAACACGAGGTCTCGTTGCAGACGGCGATGGCGGTTATCAAGGAGTTGGATCAGAGCAAATACGAGATTCTTCCTTTTTACATAACCAAGCAAGGAATTTGGCACTCGGGAATTCAGTTGCAGGGAACGACCGATGTACAGGCGTTGACAGCACAAACGTTGACAGCGTTCGATGAGATGAGCGCCGGGCTGGCAGAGTCGCCCGTCGCGTCGATCTTCGGTTCGGCATCCGATCTTTCGGAGCAAGCGGATCACAAGGCTCCTACGACTCAAGGAGTGGATCCGGCTCAAGCGGACGGCTTGCCGCGGCTTGACGTCGCGTTCCCTCTCTTGCACGGCACGTTCGGGGAAGACGGCACGATCCAGGGCTTGCTCGAGATGGCGGACATCCCTTACGTCGGGGCGGGAGTGCTCGCGTCGGCAGTCGGTATGGACAAAGTGATGATGAAGAAAATTTTCGCCCAGGAAGGGCTTCCGCAGTGCTTGTTCCGCTACTTCACCCGCAGCCAGTGGGCGAACGAGCGGGAATTTTATTTGATGGAGATTGAAGTTTCACTCGGCTATCCGTGCTTTGTCAAGCCGGCCAACCTGGGTTCCAGTGTCGGGATATCCAAGGTGCGCACCCGCGAGGAATTGATCGCCGCGGTTGAGCAAGCTTTCCAATACGACCGCAAAGTCATCGTGGAAGAGAGCATCGACGCACGTGAAATTGAAGTGAGCGTATTGGGGAACGATAACCCGCGGGCGTCGGTACCCGGGGAGATCGTGCCGGCCAGCGAATTTTACGATTATAAAGCGAAGTACGTCGATGGTACGTCGGCAATGATCATTCCTGCAGATTTGCCGGAGACGGTGAAGTCTCAGATCCGGGAGCTGGCGCTTCGGGCCTATACGGCGATCGACGGGTCGGGTCTCTCGCGCGTCGACTTTTTCCTCGTTCGTGAAGATGGAGGGGGCGTCTCGGCAGACGGTGCAGCGGCGGAAGACGGCGCCTCTGCGGAAGCGGGTCAAGCTCGCATCCTAATTAACGAGATCAACACGATGCCCGGCTTCACTCCGTTCAGCATGTACCCCCTGTTGTGGAAAGAGTCGGGATTGTCATACGGGGAACTGCTGGATGAGTTGATTCGACTGGCCATTGAGCGCCACGAGGCGAAGCGGCAAATTCGCTATACTTTCGACGTATAGCGGATGCATACGATGAAAGCAATTCCTTACGGAATTGCTAAGCGGATGCTTACGAAGAAAGCAATTCCTGACGGAATTGCTAATAGGAGGGACGAACAATGGGTTTTCAGACGGAATTCAATTCGGTCTGCAAATTTAAAGACGCGCAAGAATTGTACGAGCTGTTGGAGTACGGCCGCGGCAAGATGGTCAAGAGCGGCTTCCGCGTCTATCCGACCGGGCAGAAGGTGATCGCTTATTCCCCGGAGAACAAGGCGATTGCCATTGTGAAAATATTGGTATCGCTCGCGGAAATCAACTTTCAAGGGGAAGAGATCACCCAAGTCGAGATGGAACTGGTGCGCAAGCTGACGGATGAGGAATCCCGCATCCAGACCGAGCTCGCTCATGAGATGTTCTTCGGAGAGCAGCAGTCGAAAACCGGGGTGTGACCTCTTCTGCATAAATGCGCATAGGTAAAACCTTCCTTGGGGATGTTATAAGGTGTGCATAGGGTTGCATTACACCAATAAAACCTCAAGGGACGGTTGTAAAGCTTGATTATCAATGTGCTGTGGGAAACGGTAACGTTCATCTTGATCATGATCGTTTGCATTCGCACGGTTCCGTTCAGGCGGATCCGGGAAGCGGTCGCCAATTTTCTGATCATGCAAGTAATCACTTGGGGACTGGGTACCGTCATCGTCGAATTCAAGTGGAAAGTTCACCCGGTTCGCATGTTTCCCGAAATCACACGGCAAGATTTTATGAACGATTACTTTATTTATCCCCTCGTGTCGGTACTGTTTTATTTTTATTACCCGAGGGACAATACCCGGAACGCAAAAATCGGTTACACCTTGGCTTGGGCTGGCGCCATTGGGTTATGGGATTTTGGAATGGACATGCTGACCGAGTTGGAACAATATGTGCATTGGAATGCGATGATCCACTTCATGCTCTCTTTCCTGGCATTGCTGGCTTGCAACGGCTTCACTCACTGGTTCTTCAAGCATCCGTTCCCGACGAAACAGAAGGTTGAATCCTATGGGCAAAAATGAATACATCGAGCTGTCCATCTGGGTCGTCTCCATCGCATTGATGCTGTTCTTTATTCCCAGAGCAAGAATTCGCGAAGCGGCGGTCAGCTTCATGTTCACGCAATTGCTCTCTTGGATTCTCGGCTACCTCGTCGTTTATTTCGGCTTGCTCTCCTATCCGAAGCACTTTTTCGCCACTGCAACGGACACCAGCTTCACGTACGAATTTCTCGCCTTCCCCGCTATCAGCGCGATCATGAACGTGCATTTTCCCACCGGTAAACCGGTTTGGCTGCAAATCGGCTATTGGTTGCTCTTCCCGACCGTTCTGACGTTGGTGGAAATCGTGCTCGTTCATTACACGAATCTCATCTTATATATTCACTGGGCATGGTACATCAGTTGGATCTCGATTGCCGCGACAATGCTGCTTGCCTTCGCCTTTCACAATTGGTTCGTCACCGGCTCGTGGAAACGCCCCAGAAGAATGGCCTGACCGACATGCACTATTTGGCATATTGCCCTTGAAATGTCGCTGGAAATCGGGTACTTTGAAAAGGGAGGCGGACGAGCCGCCTATCCATAATAATAGGAAGGGAACGATACGATGGAATCCATGCTGACTGGGAAAAATATACTGATCATGGGCGTCGCCAACGAACGCAGCATTGCTTGGGCGATCGCGCAATCGCTTGCCGGACAAGGCGCAAGACTTGCATTTACTTATGAGAATGAGAGAGTAGAGGAGCGGGTGCGCAAGCTCGCGGAGAAAATTCCCGATGCGGTGATCCTTCCTTGCAATGTAACGGTTGATGAGGAGATCGACAGCCTGGCCGCGGCATTGAAGGAACGTTTCGGCGTGCTGCATGGTCTCGTGCACAGTATTGCGTTCGCCAAGTCCGAGGAATTGGAAGGCCATTATGTCAACACGTCGCGGGCGGGCTTTGCCTTGGCTCATGACATCAGCGCCTATTCATTGGTCGCTGTGGCGCAGCGGATGTACCCGCTGATGACCGAAGGCGGCAGCATCATGACGATGACTTACCTCGGTTCAGTGCGGGCGATCCGCAATTACAACGTCATGGGCGTGGCCAAGGCGGCGCTGGAGGCGAGCGTGCGTTATTTGGCCAATGATCTGGGGCAGTACAATATCCGAGTCAACGGTGTCTCTGCTGGGCCCATCCGGACTTTGGCCGCTAAGGGGATCAAAGACTTCAACTCCATTCTGCATACGGTGGAAGAGAAAGCTCCGCTGCGTCGCGGCACTGATCCGGCGGAAGTAGCGGATACGGCGCTGTTCCTGATGAGTTCGATGTCGCGCGGCGTCACCGGCGGCGTTATCTACGTCGACAGCGGCTACAATATTATTGGTGTATGATCGAACACATCGGAGTTGATCCCGACCAGGGTAAAGCAACCGAAGAAAGAGTGAGACATCATGGCTGAGACGCATCGCTACACTTTGGGCGGCAAGAGCTTCACCGCGGTGGCGGTCAATACCGCAGCGAAGGCGGGAGAGTGGGTCCACAGCAAGCTGGGCAATTATTCGAATTTATCGACCAAATATTCATCAAGCGATTTGGTGACCGAAGTGGACAAAGGCTCGGAGACGCTCATACGCAACTTGATTCATACGCATTTCCCCGATCATGCGTTCTTGGGCGAGGAGGGCGTCGGCGCTGGACCGGCCGCTTCCTCTCAAGCGTTGCGCAAAGCGGCGGATTCCGAGTACCTCTGGGTCGTGGATCCCATCGACGGAACGACGAATTTCGTACACGGCTTTCCGTTCTTCAGCGTCTCGATCGCTCTCGCATACCGCGGCGAGGTGATCGTCGGCGTCGTCTACGACCCCAGCCGGGACGAATTGTTCGTTGCGGAGAAGGGCAAGGGGGCTTACGTCCGGGGGAAGCGGCTGCAGGTTGCGCCGCAGCGGGCGTTGTCCGACAGCTTGCTAGGCTCCGGCTTTCCGGCGGACAGGGACTATGCGCTGCCGTGCAACTTGCGGGGCATCAACGCATTGACGCCGAAGGTCAGGAACATTCGTAGTGCCGGGTCGGCCGCTCTGCATCTGGCCTACGTTGCTGCCGGCCGTCTGACCGGCTTCTGGGAGATCGGGCTGAATTCGTGGGATATCGCGGCCGGCGCGCTGCTCGTGCAAGAGGCCGGCGGTACGGTGAGCGATACGCTCGGCAATCCGTATTCGCTGGAAGTGCGCAATGTGGTGGCCAGCAACGGGCTGATCCACCAGGAATTTCTGGATGAATTGGCGGCGGCTGGAGCGACGAAGTAGCTAGCTTGCAGCTGTGCCGGCCAAAGTAGAATACAAGCAACAAAGAAGGAGCAAAACGTGTGGTTATCCCGCCGCTTTCGCTCCTTTTTTTGTTGCCGGAAAATCCCATTCGCCGGATACGCAATAAAGCTGCCAAGATTGGAATAATAACGGCAAAACGATAGCGTAAAGGAGCGATGTCGGTCATGTACCATTCGATGCTATACTACTATCTGGCTTTCGCGGCGATTGTCGTCATTGCCAGCGCCGTGGCATCAATCGCGCTTATCCGCCGGCAGCAGCATCACGAGGAGGATCACGGGATGAGCAAGGCGACGGCACGGCATTATTTTTTGCTGAATCCGGCTCTGATCGCCTATGTGCTGTTCCCCGTTGCCGTTGCGTTCGGCGCCTGGCTGCTTTATACGTACCTCTTCTAAAAGGAGCGATGAGATGATGGATAAAAAACGATATTACGTCTCCGTGCAAGCCGGAACGATACTGGCCGGTCAAGGGGATGCGGCGTATGAGTTTGAAATCGACGCGACAGAGGAGGATGTCGAGCGGTTGCAGCGGCAGTTCGTGCAATTGGCCGACCGCAGTGAGGCAACGATGTTTCGCGCGCACGCCCTGACGATCCCGTACCATCACGATGCCGAGAACCACGCTTATGACGACAACCTTGTCGATATATATCGGATGTTGCATGAACTGGGCACTGTGGAGACGAAGCGGCATATCGAGAAGATGGGCGTATTAACGGCCTCGCGGTAACCGGTCTTTATTCGCCGGAATTCTAAGCTGTACTACTAGGCATACGCCGTTTGTCGTTAAATCTGTGCAGGCGTCTATACGGACGGCATCTGTCCTCCATATACTGTTATCGTAGTTCGGAAGCCAAGACGGCTGGAACTGC
>JAJFMO010000135.1 GCA_020697475.1 Paenibacillaceae bacterium
CCGGTAAATGTGGCGCCATTAACTTTGTCCATGTACCAGTATCAAGCGAACATCAGCGATGAGGAATTTCAAAGATTCATGGTTGAACCGGTAAAAAAGAAATACCCGAATATATCGCTCCAGCTTATCCGCAGGCCGTCAACCCAGCAACCTGCAGAACTTGTCGCGACGGGAAATGTGCCGGATATGGTTTTCGGAGCCCTCGAGAGCATCCAACCCTTCCTGGATGTCGACATTCCTTCTGATTTAACCGCTTTAACGAAAAAAAACAAGACGGACCTGAATAAATTCGATCCGGCTTCCGTGTCGGCAATTCAAATGCGCTCAACCAAAGGAGAACTGATTGCACTGCCTTTTTCCGTAAACTTTTCGGCACTTTACTATAACAAGGAGATTTTTGATAAATTTGCGGTTCCTTATCCGAAAGATGGCATGACTTGGGAGGAAACGGTCCAATTGGCCAAGAGGGTAACCCAAATGTCGGGGGGTACGCAATACCAAGGCATCGGCATCGACGGGGGGAACGTAAGACTTGGGGGACAGCTGTCCGCACAGTTTGTCGACGCGAAAACGAATAAAGCGACCTTTGCGACCGACGGATGGAAAAGAGTATTTGATGTAATGAAAATGATCGACGATATCCCTGGTAATAAAATTGATGCCAAAATCGGTGCTCGGCAAGTCTTCTTGAAAGATCGCACGCTGGCCATGTTGTCCAGTCAGGGAGCCAGAGTCGGGGAAATTGAGGATATGTTTAAGCAGGGCAACCCGTTGCCATGGGATGTCGCCTCCTTGCCAAGCTTTAAAGAGGCGAAGGGCAAAGGATTCGGGCCGGACACTCACTTGTTGATGATTTCCAAAACGAGCAAGCACAAGGACGAAGCTTTTCAGGTTATATCCGTATTGACGAGCATCGAAGTACAGTCGGAAATGAGCAAGTGGGGCAGGTTAAGCAGCTTGAAGGATGCGAAGGCGAAAGAAGCGTTCGGGGTAAACCTGCAGTCGCTCAAAGGCGTTCATGTGCAATCCATAACTAGCTATGCGGTGACTCCCGATTTGTCCTATTCCCCCTATTCGATTTTGGCTCAAAAACCGCTTAACCAAGCATTGGGTAAAGCGTTGTCCGGCGCCACCGATATTAACACGGCCTTGCGGGAAGCCGATGAGTCGGCCAATCAAGCCATTGCTACCGAAATGCGAGGGAGCAAATAATGAACAATCATACAACCTGGCGTGGCGATAACGTGATTCAAATCAAGAAACCGAACATTCTGTTTATAATGTGTGATGATCATGCGTCCCACGCGATGAGCTGCTACGGAAGTAAAATTAATGCAACCCCGAATATTGACCGGATCGCAAACGAAGGGATTCGTTTCGATAACTGCTTCTGCACCAATTCCATCTGCACGCCCAGCCGGGCGACAATCCTGACCGGCCTATATAATCATTTGAACGGGGTCAAAACGTTGGATGACTGCTTTGACGGAAGACAGTTGACGTTTCCCAAGCTGCTTCAACAAGAAGCGTATCAAACGGCCATTATCGGCAAATGGCACTTGGGCCATGGCGGCGAGAGTGACCCGACCGGGTTTGATTATTGGAATGTGCTTCCCGGGCAAGGGGATTACCACAATCCCGAGATGAATGAAATGGGCGAAAGCAAGATATGTGATGGATATGTGACCGATATTATTACGGACAAATCCTTGGACTGGCTAATATCGAGGGATAAAGATAAGCCTTTCCTGCTTATGTGCCACCATAAGGCTCCTCACCGACCGTGGGAGCCGGACATCAAGCACGCTCATCTCTATGAGGAGATCGATATACCGGAGCCGGAGACGTTGTTTGACGATTACGCCAATCGGGCGTCGGCTGCCGATGCGGCGACGATGAGAATCGGCAGGGACTTGAATAAACGGGACTTAAAAGAGGATCTCCCCGAAGGACTTTCGCCGAAAGAAGTTGTTCAGTGGAAATATCAGCGGTATATCAAAGATTATTTGCGCTGTGTCGCTTCCGTTGACGATAATGTGGGGCGTCTGCTCGATTATTTGGATGAGGATGGGATTGCAGATGACACAATTGTCGTCTATACGTCCGATCAAGGCTTTTTCCTGGGAGATCACGGCTGGTTTGACAAACGTTTTATGTACGAAGAGTCGCTCCGCATGCCCTTCATCGTTCGTTATCCGCGCGAGATTGAAGCGGGGGGAGTTTGCGATTTCATGGCTCTCAATGTGGATTTTGCCGAGACGTTCCTTGATTATGCCGGCATTGCCATCCCTGAATCGATGCAAGGCCACAGCTTGCGGCCGTTGTTGCGCGGAGAGAATCCGGACGGATGGAGAACGTCGATGTATTACCGTTATTGGATGCATTGCGCCCACCACTGGGTATATGCCCATTACGGTATAAGAACTCACCGATACAAGCTCATTTATTATTACGCCGATCCGTTGGATGCGAACGGTGCTGTTCAAGATCCCAAGTACCCGGAGTGGGAATTGTTCGATTTGGCGAAGGATCCTTACGAAATGAACAACGTTTATCACGACCCGAATTACTCGGTTACCGTACAGGAATTGAAGAAAGAATTGGATTTGCTTCAGTGGAAGGCAAACGATACTCCGTATGTATTCGTCTGAAATGCGGATTCAGGCTGAGAGACTTTGTCACCCAGGTTCACCGAGGGGAATTGGACTTGAAAGCTTCTGCCACAGAATCGGCGCGAGGCCATATGATTGCCTTTGCGGCGGAACGTTCCAGAGTGACTGGCCAAACCGTCGATCTGGACGAATTTATCGAGAAAGTAACAGACGCCAAATAAACGTGGCGCAAGGGGGATGAGGTGAATGGCGACCACAAATCGGGATGAGACAACCGGGCAAATGATCATAACGGAGCCCGGACAAACCATTATTGCGCCAAGAATCGATTGTCGCCATGTTTGGCGCGGCAAGAAGGGCGACGGGAAAGGCCCCAGAGGGATCCAAATACTGGCTGATCATACCACGATCGTGAATCCGCGGGTCGAAAATTGCGCCAACGGAATTACCGTCGACGACAAAGCGGACGGAACCCCGCCGGTAGGGGTGCGGGTGATTGCTGACCCAATGCAGCCGGGTTACGACGATCATGGCTTGTTCAACAACCGCTATGCCATGCGTGTGTTCGATGCCCAAGGCATCGAGATAGGCGGCGTTAACGGCGGGATGCTCAGGATGTTGAATTTTGACAAAGCGATCGAGTTTTCCGCAGCCCGAAGCTCCGAAGTCCATCACGTTCTTGCCATTGGCACAGGGCCTTACGGCGAAGCGGCCATGTTCGGCATCAAGGCGCTCCCGGACTTCGAGCGCGACAACAGCGAAGGTCCGCCGTTTCGCTGGAGCAACAATTGCTGGCACCATATCTATTTGGAAGGCATCAGTGAAGAAGGACTCAGCTACGATTCCGGCGGGGGCGACGCAGGCGCCGCTTCCCAAGACTCCGATACAGTGGCTTCGGTGGCTCGCCAACAGGCTTCATTAACCCTCTTTCACGATGCCTGGGTCGGCAATTCCCGCTACGATGGCGGCGGCTTTTATATGATGTTCGCATCGGGCAGGAACGCTGGGGAGTTTGCCCGAATCGTCATGCATTGCGGGAAGCAATTCAAACTTGAGGGTGTCTCTCCAAATTGGAATTGGTCGAACGTCAGCACGGGGGACAAAGTTTCCATCGGAATCGTCATGGATCATAACTGCATCAACGACAATATCTTGGTGGCCAAGCCGAAATATCCCGGCCGTACGGGCGATCGGGCGCCGATTTCCTTCGGCGGCAATCAGTTCTATTCGTCCATTAACAATAACATCTTACTCGGTCAGCCAGATTCCTACTTCAGACCTTTCTTTCATATGGCAGACGAAGACGGTGATGGAAAGGCGAATCCCCAAGCGATAACGATTCGCTCCATCTCGAATCATCAAAGCGATGGCAGTGTGACGGGCAACCCGCGATTCTATGCATCCATGAACAACTGCATATCAGGAAACACCATCGAGAATGGCGACATTTCGGCGATCTGGATCAACTTCGGCAATCTCGACCCCGTTAATTCTTTTGACTCCAAAAACTATATTGATAACAACTTCTTTATCCGTTCCGGCAAGGTCCACATGTCATTCCAAATTCCTTGTCACAACAATAAAAACTCGAAACCGCTCGATTGAGGAAGGACGCCTGATTCATGGTCCGGCGGATTTGGTGTTGACGTGCGATCGCGAATGTGATTATATAGTGATATCGATACCATATGTAATTTCATTACTCGCTATTTCCACTACCCCCTAAGATGATTTTCCCTCAAGAATTTCACATCCAGTTCAAACTAACTCCAGTATTTTGATGCCCAATTAAACAGGTTAAACTCCATAGGGATTGCCGCAATCATGCAGCCTGCTAAACTGACGGGTGTCTTGACCCTGTCAAGGAGGTGAAAAATGAGTAAGTTCCAATGACTGAAGAAGGTGATTTTTGAAGATCAACTTGTATATCAGAGCGTTTGGTGAGCGGGAAGCCTAGTATAGGAGGCAGAGCGGTGGCAAAGTGACTCTCTCCCTGCAAGCGCTCAAACTTGGGGGGTCAGCCTGCAGCGGTTCGCAATTCGAAATGCGCGTCAATATTAGTTGAAAGCGAGGTTTGATGATGAATTTGAAAAGGTTGTTTCAAACACTGGTTTGTTTAACCTTGGTTATGTTGGCGGCACTGTCGTCGGGACAAAGCATTCTTACTGTGAAAGCGGCCAACTGCTCAGGACTTCAGGGGCTGATCGACGGTACACCCTCCGGAGGCACGTTGGATTTGCCGGACAACTGTATTTATCGTGAAAGCGCTACGATAAGCAAACCGATTACCATTATCGGAGGTTCGGGTGTAAGGATCAAGGGCTCTGACGTATGGACCAATTGGACGCAAAGATCCGATGGCCGCTGGCGGTCCAATTTGACCGTACCGGATTTTGGGCTTGCCGATCTGGTCTGTGACACGGGCCAAGGCGATCGCTGCAAATGGAAAGAACAAGTCTTCTACGACGACGACCCGCTGATTCAGGTCGCGCAAGGAACCAATCCCGCCGCCGGGGAGTTTGCTCTGGACAACCAGCGTCGAGTCGTTCTGAACGATAATCCGAACAATCATAAGGTCGAGGTGACGATGCGCACTTTCTGGCTCGCGGGTACAGCTAACAATGTGACCATCGATAACATCATTTTCCGGCATGCCGCGAATGATCGGGGTCTCGGCGGTGTCGACTTTGGCGGGGATAATTGGACATTGAAAAACTCGAGTTTGGGTTACGCCCACGCCGCAAATGTCTCCATTGCCCAGGTTTCAGGATCATTGGTTCAAAACATTGATTCATTCGGAGCCGGTCAAGTCGGCATTGTCGGGAATTTCGCCGACGGTATGATCGAAGGCGGGCGAGTGCATGACAACAACATTGAGGGAACGAAACCGGGTTTTGCCGGCGGCGGCATCAAAATTTCCAACCCGGTCAACATTACGATCACTGGAGTAGAGGTCGATCACAATCACGACAATGGAATTTGGACCGACGTCCCGAATTCCCCCCAAACCGTCGTCATTTCCAATAATCTGGTGCATCACAATCCGGGAGACGGGATTCGCGTTGAAGTGACCACGAATGCCGAAGTATATGACAACGTGGTTTATGAGAACGGTTGGGATCGATCGAAAGCGGGCATCGCACTAAACGCCAGCTCAGATATTAATGTACACGACAACGTCTTGGCCTGGAATTATGACGGCATCGAGGTGCGCAATCCGCTGCGTACAGACGAGCATCCGGACGAAGGGGCGTACAACTCTGTCAACGATGTTCATGTGCATCATAACACCATATTGGCCGAGGACATAACGGGTCTTGACGGCAGGTATGCCCTTTCATGGATCAAGGCATGGGACGGGGGTAACATCTATGACACTGCTGCCAATAACCGTGGCAATGACAATGGATATTACTACACGACGGCAGAGAACGGGTTTGACCGCTACCGGTGGTCAAGTCAGTATTCCACATTGGCTCAGTTCAATAACTCGCCGGGAGAAGAGAATGGGTATTATTTGACGAATACTCAGAAAAATAGCGTCGTTTCAACGTACGGACTTCCCGCTCAACCGGAACCGCATTGAGCAAGGAAGTGTAGTGCGAACCGGGTAATCGAGCCCCAGGAATAACATTATTGCCCCAGGCTGACCCCCTTAGTTTGGGCGCTTGTTAATATACAGGTTGAAGATGATGATCTGGCTTGAAGTAATCGAAGGAGATGAAGGAGCATGTTTATCAGAAAAGCATTGCAAGTATTAGTCTGTCTGCCACTCGTATTGGTTATCGCGACTTCCGCGGGACACCAGATTGACACCGTCAAAGCCGCAGATTGTTCAGGATTGCAAGCGGCAATCGACGGCACACCCGAAAGCGGCACATTGACCCTTCCAGCCGGGTGCGTTTACAGGGAAAGTGCAGTCATTACCAAGCCAATCACGATCATCGGAGGAGAGGGAGTTCAAATTCGAGGCTCGGACATCTGGACGGATTGGATGCAAAGGGAGGACGGCCGCTGGGCATCCAGCTTGACATTGCCAGACTATGGACCCGCCAATTTACAGTGCGACCCGTCCGCCGGCGATCGTTGCCTATGGAAGGAGCAAGTATTTGTCGATGACGCGCCTTTAACCCAAATTGCCCAAGGCAAGAAGCCGGCGGCAAACCAGTTTGCACTGGATAGTGAACGACACGTCATCTTGTTCGACAATCCGAACGGCCACACGATCGAGGTGACCACCCGCAAGTTTTGGTTGAACGGGCCGGCCGACAACGTGACGATCGATAACATCATCTTTCGGCATGCTTCCAACGATCGCGGTGCGGGAGCGCTCGACGCCGGGGGGGATAACTGGACGGTGGAGAACTCGAGTCTCGGATATGCCCATGCTGCCGACATTGCCATCAGTCAGGTGACTGGCACGCATTTACTGAACAATGAAATCTTCGGTGCCGGCCAAGCCGGCGTTGTCGGGAATAATGGCAGCTTTGTGATAGAAGGAGGCCGGGTGCACGATAACAATATTGAGGGCACCAAGCCAAGTTGGGCAGGAGGCGGGATCAAAATATCGAACCCCCGCGACATCGTAATTACCGGGGTCGAGGTGGATCACAATCATGATAATGGCATCTGGACAGACGTTCCCAATACTCCGCAATCCGTCGTCATTTCCAATAACAGAGTACACCATAACCCGGGAGACGGCATTCGGGTAGAGGTTACGACGAACGCCAACGTGTTCGGTAATATCGTCTACGAGAACGGTTGGGACCGGAAAAAGACGGGAATCGCCCTTAATGCCAGCTCGGATGCGAACGTTCACGATAACGTGCTTGCTTGGAACTACAGCGGAATTCAGGTTCGCAACCCGATTCGAACCGATAAACATTCGGATGAAGGGGCTTACGATTTCGTGAATAATATCAATGTTCATCACAATACGATTCTGGATCAGGAGTTGGCTGGTAAAAGCGGAAGATATGCGTTGTCCTGGGTAAAAGCGTACGATCAAGGAAATTTGTACGATCAAGGAGCCGGGAATATCGGGCACCAGAACGGCTATTACTATCCTTCCCCTGAAGGCACGGCCGACCGGTTCTTCTGGGAGAATCCGTTCAGCACATTATCCGAGTTTAACAACACGCCAGGGGAGAAGAAAGGATATTACTTGACGGAGCAGCAGAAGGATGAAATCATTGCCAGGTATTTGCTGCCTGCACAGCCGGAACCCCATTGAAACAACACGTCGTGCTTGAAGGGAGGTGAGTTATCAAGATACAGCCATGATCGGAAAGACATGCACACTTACAGATTCGGAAAGAGAGGTGAGTTTGAACAACAGCGATTGTCATACCGATCCGGATAGTTGACTATGACAAATGTCTTTGAATGGAGGAGAAGAAATGTCTTTTAGGAAAATAGGGAAGTTTTTGGTGATTGTCAGTGTTTTGGCTTTGACAACCATTTTTGTACACACCCCAGATTTAGCTCCCACGACGGCTTTGGCCGCAGGAACGGTTCCGACACCCGATCATGTAGTCATTGTGATCGAAGAGAATCATTCTTATGAATTGCTGAATAACGGATTTACTTTTAAAGGCTATGCCGAAGACTTGCCCTCCGTCGGTTCCACCGTTTGCAATAGCGGGGATTACGCCCGCAAACATGCTCCTTGGGTAAATTTCACCAATGTACCAAGCAATTTGAGCAAGCCGTTCTCATATTTCCCAACTTCGTATTCCAATTTGCCGACGGTTTCTTTCGTCATTCCCAATTTACAACACGATATGCACGACGGTACGGTCGGCCAAGCGGATAATTGGTTGGAAAACAATTTGGACGGTTATGCTCAGTGGGCGAAAACCCACAATAGTTTGCTGATTCTGACCTGGGATGAGGATGATCATTCCGAAAACAACCAAATCCCGACCATTTTTGTCGGCGAAATGGTCCAACCCGGTAATTATGGACAGCATATCGACCATTTTGACGTGCTAAGGACAATCGAAGATATGTACGGGTTGAGCTATCTCGGTCAAAGCGCGAACGGAACGTCGATCACGAACATTTGGAAATAATCGGAAATTTGTCTTGGCAAAGGCAGAGGCCCTTTATGGGCCTCTGCCTTTTTGAGCAATAAGCGATTTTCCTCTATTAACCGACCTGATCTCATGTATAATAAAAGAATAGATCGATGTCGATAACCGCTTTTTGAGGTGAGCCGTATGAGCAACGTCAGAAGGTATAGTCACACTCAATTTATGCCCAAGGATTTCCCCTTCAAAATGGAAATATCGCACAGCCGGAAATCGGGTCGGCTACATTCTCATGATTATTTTCAATTGTGCTATGTTTTGAAAGGGGAATGCAGGCATTCTGTCAACGGGCAAGAGGCCGTCATGGTCAAGGGTGATTTCTTCGCGCTCCCCCCTTATTTGGAGCATAATACATACGCGGGCAAGGATCGGGGCAATGAGCTCGTACTGATTGATTTCATGCCTTCCCTGATCAATCAGCATATGGATGACTGGGGGAATATGGAGAGCTTCGTGGATTTTGCCTACATCCAACCCTTGGTCGCCG
>JAJFMO010000136.1 GCA_020697475.1 Paenibacillaceae bacterium
ATTTGGGACTTCTTATCGTACCAGTCCTGCACGTCGATCGTGACGGGCTCGGTCAAATCGACCGACTTCACCGGCAGCCGGCTCACCGTAATTTTCGGCGGCTGAATGGCGTACGTCACCCTCAGCACCACCTCCGCCGTCTTGCCGGAACTGTTCGTTGCCGCGAAACGAAGCGTGTTCTCCCCCTCAACGAGAGGCATCTCTGCCTTGAACGAGCCGGAAAACCATATCTTCTCCCCATTCAATGTCAACGTTGGAGTCGGGTCGCTCTTGTCGGTGACGCGGCCGCTAATATGCAAATCCTTGAAATAGACGGTTTCCGGAATGTTATCGATCTCGATGACCGGCGTCGCGGCTGGGGTGTCGGCAGTTGTCGGCGTGGCGGTCGGTTGTGCAGCGACCAGCCTGGCCAGCACCGTCATCGCTTCCGCGCGAGTCAAGCTCTCCTGCGGACGGGACGTCCCGTCCGGATACCCTTCCAAATACTGATCGCCAATCGCCGCGGCTACTTCTCCCCTTGTAATCGCCGTTTCCGGTTCGAACGCCGGTTGGCCGTCCGGTTGCTTTTTCCCCGGAATGTAGGACTTCACCGCTTCTATGTAAGGAGCCGACCAGCGATCGGCGGGCACATCGTTGAATGCCGGCACGGCCGCAGCAGGGATCGCCAACTTCAATGTTAACGCCAGCAGCTTGGCGAACTGCTCTCGGGATACTTTCGCGTCCGGACGGAACGTTCCGTCCTCGTACCCGTCTGCAATCCCGCGCTCCACCGCAGCCGAAATCGCAGCAGCAGCCCAGTGATCCGCCGGCACGTCGCTGAATAATGGCGTCGCCGAATCCTGGGCTGAAGCCGCAGCCGAATAGAGCAATCCGAATAAAAGCATGAACGCAGCTATAATGTTGGACCTAGTCCCAGACCTGAACCTCGACAAAATGACTCCCTCCCGTCGGCGGCTGTTCTTCCCATTATACATGATCCCAGCCGGCCGCGCAGAAGCCATCTCAAGGCTCGATCACCGGCGCTTCTTATGAAACCCGATAATCCGCCTGAACATCGTCTTGTCTTTCAACTTGTAAAACAACGACTTTGCGGGCATAAAGTTCGCCTCGATAATCCAAACCTTTCCCACGCTGTCTATCCCCACGTCAAGCCCAATCGTGTCGATCCAGCGATAATATTTTTGCAGCTGTTTCGCCGCATCCAGAGAGATGTGATCAATCCGATTTTGGATGCTGCTGACGGAGGCATCTTTAATATTGGACTGGCGAATCGCCGTCGAAACGGGCACCACCCTGCCATGGCTGCGCGCGATGTTGGTGATCATGTAGCCGGAACCGGCGATTTTGGCCAGCTTACCCGTCAACACCCAGCTGGAACCTTTCTTCCGTTGCATCATGACCCGCAGGTCGAACGGCCGTCCTTTCACTTTCGCAAGCGAAATTTTTCGTTGAACGATATGAGGGGAGCTCTTGATTTTCTTTTTGACAAAAGAATACGTTGAGTTGATCCCGTGGATGGATTTTTTTTTCTGATCATAATGCACCTTGTAGTTTCCTTGATCTTCGGATGAGACGGAGATGACCCCCATGCCTCCCCAGCCGCCGGAAGGCTTCACCACTACACCCCCATATTGCTGCATTAACGCGAGAAAATGGCTTTTCGACATGGAGCGTGTCTTGGGAAGGGAGGAGACGAGGTCGGGCGAATTGGCCATCAGCCGGTATTTCGATAATTTGCCGTGGCTATACTTCATCCCAGTTCACCTCCCCCGACTCGTCAAATAATGGATGATCCTCGGTTCGGACAATGGCGTTGGCGGAATCGACAAACACTACGCGCGGGACAAGCCCCGTGATTTCTTTCTCGTCGAACAAGCCGAGGCTCAAGATGATGACGATATCACCCGGTTGGAACAAATGCGCCGGCGGGCCGTTCAGGCAAATTTTCCCGCAACCCGGGGCTGCCGGGATGGCGTACGTTTTCCACCTTGTCGCGTTGCGCAGGCTGGTCACCTGAACCATCTCGTAAGGCTGGATGTTAGCCGTCTTCATCAGGAGCGAGTCGATCGTTATGCTTCCTACATAATCCAAACTGGCTTCCGTTACGGTCGCCCGGTGTATTTTCCCTTTGCACATCAATCTCAGCATGATCGGCATGATCCTTTCGTTTCGGTCTAATTCAACTTATGTGCGGATTGATTATGCTGATTGGGTATCTACCCTCCCGAATCCGCAGGTTTCTCATAAACTGTAGGTACCGTTATGGGTAGGAGGGCAATTACATGAGATTCGATTTGGTTTGCAACGCTTGCGGGAAACGAACGAGTTTTAACATACATGGGACCAAATGCAGCTGCGGCGGAACGTTGTTGGTGGAATACGACCTGGAGCTTGTCGGCAGAACGCTGACCAAGGAAAGTTTGCAGTGGCGGGGAACATCGATGTGGAGATATGAGGAACTTTTGCCTGTGGTGAGGAAGGAACATGTTGTGTCGTTGGGCGAAGGTTGGACTCCATTGGTGCGGTTGGGGCATGCCGAGCGGCGGTTGCCCATTGGGAAACTGTGGGTGAAACGGGAAGAGCAAAACCCGACGGGCAGTTTTAAGTCGCGCGGATTTTCGGCTGCGCTGTCGGTCGCCAAAGAGCATGGAATCTGCAAAGTGGCGGTCAATTCGAACGGCAACGCCGCTTCCGCTTTAGCCGCTTATGCAGGTTACGCGGGGATGGAGGCGTACGTGTTTCTGCCGCAAGATTGCCCGGGGATCATTGTGGAGGAATGCGTCCATTATGGGGCGCGAACGTTTCTGGTCGACGGGCTGATCCATGATGCCGGAAAAATCATCGTGGATGGGGCGGCGGAGCAAGGATGGCACAACGTCGGCACGCTGAAGGAGCCAGGTCGGGCGGAAGGAAAGAAGACGATGGGGCTGGAGCTGGCCGAGCAGCTTGGCTGGAAGCTGCCGGATGTGATCGTCTATCCGACGGGAGGCGGCTCGGGGATCATCGGGATGTGGAATGCGTTCAAGCAACTGAGGGAGTTGGGCTTCGTCGAAGGCGAGCTGCCGCGGATGGTCAGCGTGCAGGAATCCGGCTGCGACCCGCTTGTTCAGGCGATCGAAGGCGGGGGACGCTTCGTCGCGCAAGGCGAGGACGTCAGCTCCAACCCAACCGGGATGCGGGTGCCCAACCCGCCGGACGGCGGGTTGATCGTCTCGATTCTGCAGGAGTCGGGCGGCACGGCTCTGGCGGTTAGCGGCGACGAAATCCGAGAGGCGCAGCTTGCGATGGGGCGGCAGGGGATCTCTTCGTCACCGGAGGGGGCAGCGACGTGGGCCGGGCTGCTGCGCTTGCTTGATCGCGGCTGGATCGGGGCGGAGGAAGAAGTCGTGCTGTTCAACACGTCGCACGCGATGAAGTATTTGCCTTGGGCTGCGCAGAGCCTGCCCGTGGTGCGAAGCTATCGCGATTGGGTCGCGTTGGCTGGGGGGCGATGACCGCTCGCCCAATGAGGGCGGGGGCGAAGTGGGTGCGGGGGCGGAGCATCGGCCCCCGTCCATCCCATTCACTCCAACCCACTCCTGCCAGGGCGACTTTCATTTCTCAACACGGACGAGTCCACGGAACTCTGAAGGTGTGAATCCGCTATGTTTTTTAAACACTCTTGAAAAATAGTACAGCTGAAGTCCAATTTCCTCGGCAATCGATGAAACACTACGGTTTGTCGTCAACAGCAGATGCTTGGCCGACTCCATTCGCATTCGATTGACGTAATGAATGGGAGGCATCCCGAACAACGTCTTGAACATCCGTATAAAGTAGTTCGGATGAAAGTGGGCGAGCCCCGCCAATTGCTCCACTGACAAGTCTTCAGCAAGATGCTGCTCGATATAGCTGATTACCGAATTCATTTTGTGCGCCGATGGAATACTTCCCTCCTGAATGTCACAGATACGAGTCTGGCTCAAGTAATAGACCAGCAATTCCAGCATAACCGATTGCACACTTAGCACGGACGTCACTTCGTGGCTATTATAATGTGAAATGAGTTTTTGAAATAAGGAAATCACCCTGCTCTTGTCATGGATGTCAATGACAACAGGAAGCGCTACCAACTTAAACAGATTCATTTCCCCGACAGTGGCTGTAAAATGGCACCAATACTTTGAAAATCTTTCGCCGGCAATCGTTGAAAACGAAATGTTCGATCCGGCAGGCAGGATCACCATTTGCCCGGATTGCGGGGTGAATTCCCTTTTACCCACCTTCACCCATCCCGATCCTTCTGTAATAAAATACATCCGGCAGAACTCCGCCAGTTCGTTCTTTCTTTGCCAATCGTGCGGCACTCGGGAATAGGTCGCTACCAAAACTTTCAGATACAAATTGTCCAAATAGTTGCGCAATGGATTTCCATCGGACAAGGGGCTCACCTTTTCGCATGAACGTTGATATTGTGCAAATATCGGCTGTTGCTTTATCCGTTATATATCGTGACAAGTACATTGTAGCATATAGAAATAGTTAACAGAATAAAAGGGGATTGCCGCTCGCGACAAACCGGAAACGATCTCCAATTTATCCGAGGGCAATCCCCGATATAACTGCTGTGATGTTACTATGGAATGTTATCTCGAAACAATACGGTCGACATGACAGTTAACATTGGTCGATGAGGCGTTCTTCGTTCCGGTTACAACCATCTTAATCGTGTGCGAGGCATTGCTTAAAGACGTATTTTCATATGCCAATATCTGATAGGTTTGGGTTGCACTGTAAGAATCAAAGGAGGTTTGCTTGACTCCGTCGATGTAGATGTCCAAGATCCCGCCGCCCGTGCCTACTTGCGTGTAAAATTCCACCGTGGTACCCGTAAAGGTGTATTCCATATAGTCGCCGGTCATATTGCTTACTCCATAAAATCCCCCCTCTCAATAGGTTGGAAAAGACTGCGGAATTTTCCGAATCCGCAGTCTTTCCGAGATGCTTCCTATGCATAATCTGGCAAATTCACAATTTCAATGTCTGTATGCTTCCGTCACGTCTCAAACCGCCGTTCGTCACTTGTTTTTCTGTTCGGCAATCGCTTTATCTGCCGCTTCCTGCGCTTCGCGGAGCGCAGTATTGATGTCTTTGTCGCCGGAGTATACAGAGTTATAATAAGCCGACGTCACTGCATTTGTGGCTATCTGGTCGTAACTGGTCGGAGTGAATTGCTTCGCCGCTTTATAGTTGTATATCACGTTCATATTTTTGCCCTTCAGGGCGGGAACGTCGGTTCCGAACTGTTTGCGGATTTCCGGATTGACGATGGACGGAAGCCGTCCGGCTTTGGCGTTCAACAATTCATTCTCATCGTTGATGAGGTAGTTAATGATCTGAAAGGCATCGTCTTTGTGTTTGCTGCCTTTGGATAAATACAGCAGGTGAGCGTCAATCTTGCGGCTGACTCCCGGGGTCTCCTTGAAGTAAGGCAACGTAGCCATATCCCAATTCATACTGATTCCCTGGTTGTACAGATCCGTAAACTGCCCGATAGCGTTAATCCCCCAGTCCGCCGACATCGCCAAAGTCTTCGACTTGATGAAAGCATCCCGCTGCAACGTATTGTTATTTCTCGGCTTATCCGGGTGATTCCCCGGTACGGAATACATATCTTGCATGAATTGGAACAGCTTCCTCCATCCATCCGTGTTGAAGGTCGCCTTATCGGTTGCGGGATCGACGAATCCAAGCGACATCTGTCCACTCACCGCAGAAACAACACCCGTGTCAAGCCCGTAATACTGAACCCCGTCGCTGCTGCGCGACACCTTGCGGACGAGATCGATGGCATCGTCCCAAGTCATTCCGTCTTTCGGGTAAGGGACGGCAAATTTGTCAAAAATATCTTTATTGTAAAACAAAGCGGAAAAATTAATAAGCAACGGAAGCGCAAATATTTTGCCCTTTCCATACGCTTTCAGCATATCTATCACGGTCGGATCAAATCGTTGAAAATCTACCGGATACTTTTTGATATACGGTCCCATATCCTCGATCATATCCAAGTCCTGGTAAAACAAGATGCCGGGAGGGCTGTCATAAAGGATATCCGGCATCTCTCCTGACGCTATAAATTTATCCGGCTGTCCACCCGTTGCTTTATCGATCAGTTTCAATGTGATGTTAGGGTACTTCTTCTTGACCGGGTTGACAAAAAAGTCGTCAAAATCTGTCGGACTCTTATTGGCATTGCCATAAACGATTAATTCAAGCGGCTCCGAAGTTAGACCTTGGCCCTTGCTTTCCAGCGGCTCTGCTCTCTTGCTTGAGCATCCGGAAAGGATAAAACTTCCAGCAAGGAAAACGGATACTAGTAACAAAAAACTTTTCTTTCCCATGTACAAACCCCTTTTCGTAATATTTCGATGATGTTGAGCAGCCCGACAAATCAGGGTCGCTCATTCCATTCTGAAACATCGACCTGGTACCGTTTTCAATACTTGAAAGCGGTATCCAAACCGTGTTGCGTATGGATACATTCATTTTATCGCAACAGAGCGGCAAGAAGATACACTGTGCTAACCTAGATTTGCACAAAATTAAGAAGTTGTACCAAGAATAACATTAACAAAAGGCGACTCATTATCAGCCGCCTTTTGTTATATATACTATTCCGTGTAATTAATAATCAGCAAGGGGCGATCCGCAGATGTCGTTTCCTCGCTGGAAGAGAACGTTAGCCCGTCGGTATTCGTTGAGTTTGTAATAATAAAACCGTGATTGGATGACGGAGTGCTAATCCAATTCTGAACGACAGCCAGTCCGGCCGAGTTTAGTGTCAAAGCGTACGTTCCCGTGTCCGTCGGCGCCACGGTTCCGAGGACGGTTGTGCCGCGGTCATCCGTACCTTCGGCTCCTGGTGTTTGCCAATTCGAGCCGCTGGCATATTGATTCCAGCTGGCACCGCCTTCCGTCCAGGCACGTTTTAATTCATACAAATCATACCCTGTACTGTTTGTGTCGTTCGTCACGTTAAGGACAATTTTCGCCGAGGTTACCGTACTCCCATTAGGAATGGAACCGAGATACCAGCGGAGCAAGACCGAGTCGTCTTCCCCGGTGGAGCCCGGGTCGGCCCCATCCGCTTGTAAGGTTACTGACCCCCCGGAAGTGGCGGTCGGCGTACTTTCCTTGATCATCGTATCGATAGCGCCGCTGTAGGTGATATCCGGTGAATCGCCTTGACGAAACATGGTTACCGTTTCCTCTGTGACCGGATTGTATCCCGCTTGAATGAATTCCCACATGCTCCAAGGCACCGCCTGGAATGCCGTCCCTGACAAATTCCAGTTGGAATTCGTTTCAATTTTCAGCTTGTTCCCGCTGCCCGAGTTATCCCCGACGACACATCCGTAGGTTTGAAGCGCCTTCGCGATTACAAGCGCTTGCGAGGAAAGACCCAAGCTATCCAAGTCGACCGAAGGTTTAATTCTTACGACCATGCCCTCGGGAACGACGCCTCCCCTATTGTTTTCATGAAGAGACATCGGGAACACATGACTATCTGCTGTGGCCCACCAGAAGCACTCAAGACGATGGTTGATCGTACCGGACTGCACCTCGTCGTATCTCAAAGCGCGAATTGGCGCAGGTACGCCGCGATGTCCGGAATTGCCCGGAGTTCCGCCGATCGCTTCGTCAAGCCCTTCCGAGTCCAGCAAATATCGATCGGTGCCGTCTGCATGCCAAGTCGTGTCGAAAGTAGCATGGTGCAGCCCGACAGACTCGTTCAAAGTCAAGTCATAAATAATTAATTGTGAGTCGGTTCCGGGAGCCGGTTGGGCGCTCGTCGGAATGTGAACCGTAACCGTCGGCCCAAACAACGCGGGCGTGATCGTATACGACGGATCGGTGCTTGCAGCAAAATAGACGGGTGTAGTGAAGCTGCTGTTCGGTACCTTGATATAGTCGCCGCTGTTCGTGATCGAGTCCTGGATATAGTCGTCGCTGTTCGGGTCGATCGGCGCGTTGGCCGGCATCGGCGTATTCCAATAGGAATCGCTCGTGAACGCCCGGTAAGGCGTTGCGCCTGCTTGTCCGGGTATAATCAAGCTGGAACAAAGAACACAACTGGCAGCCAATGCGGTAATCTTTCGCGTTTTCACAAGTATTGCCTCCCTTTTCGTCTCGAGAA